>CAYXMC010000027.1:0-12192 GCA_964466095.1 uncultured Methylophilaceae bacterium
GACATACAAGTGAACGGGGGCGACATTGCTATCACCTCTAACCGTTTCCGGCTGGATGGCAGCATCAGTGCGGATAACATTACGATTGCCAGTAACACTCTGCTATATGGCACCCTGCCTGCTGAGAATATCCTTAATCCTCCGTCAGACAGTGACACGATAGGCAGCCTGACTGGCAATATCGTCAACAACGGCCATATTTATCTGCGCAATGCCGAATTCACGGTGAATGGTGATATTGCCTTTAATGCCGGTTCGCAATTGAGCTTGCGGATTACCGGGGATGGCAACGGCATGGTGGATGTCGTTGGGGCTGGCAATAGGGGAACATTCAATGCAGGCTCTATCCTCAACTTGAGTGTACGTGACCGCTATATCCGCAATGGCGAGAAATTTACCATCGCTACCAATAGCTCGGGCGCTCCCATTATCCGCGAAGATATTGGATTGCTGAGCTTTGTCAGTTCTGTTGAAAGTGGCGATGTCATACTCACCGCTCGCGTTGGTATTCCTGACGCATTTACTCCTACAGTCGCTGGTGCCAATGCCGTGATGGCCCTGATGAATTACCGTGGGACTAATACGGCACTGAACGATATGGCGGCGCAGCTACAGACCTTTGATGTACGACAACTGGAACGAGAAACCGAGCGCCTACACCCGGAAGCAAGCAACAGCAGCCTGCGCATGGTGATGGGCCATACCGACAGGGTGCTGGGGCTGGTGGATTCTCATTTGTTTGAAACCCACCTGGCGAACATCAAGGGTGAGCCACGGGCGGAAGTCGATGGCAAAATGCCGGCGGGTGCCGGTATCTGGTTCCAGGGCTTTGGCAGCAGCGGCACACAAGACAAGCTAGGCAGTGTTGATGGTTACAAGCTCAGCTCTACCGGCATGGCTGGCGGCATAGACCGCATGATAGGCGACAGTGACAACCTGCGTCTGGGCGTGGCTGGGGCCTATGCTTATGGCAATGTTGATAACAGCGGCTTTACCGATAACAACCGTAACAACATCACCAGCAAGATAGGCATGATCTATGGCTCATGGGCGCCAGATGTCTGGTACCTGAACGGCGCTATGGGTGTGGCCCTGCATGGCTATGAAACCGAGCGGGTAGCGTTAGGCTATAGCAACGATAGCCATCACAGCAGCCTGCAATACACTGCCAAGGCAGATGCTGGATGGCCGCTGGTGTATAACGACCTGCTGACCTTTGTGCCGCAGGTGTCTCTGAATTACAGCCGTATCAATGAGGAAGGCTATCGCGAGACTGGCTCACAAAAAATATCTGAAGGTACTCCAATCGGCGGTGTACTCAGTGAAACAACCGTCATTAGCCCCACGCTGCTGAGTATCGAAGGCAAGCGCTATGACTCGATACGTACGGGCTTGGGCGGCAAGATACTGCTCTCGTTACAAGAGGCCGACTATAACGCTGGGCTAGAGTTAAGAGCACATTATGTGCGCGAACACGGCGACCTCAGCAATAATAGCCATGCCCGCTTTATTGCAGGAAATCTGCCTTTCTACAGCCCTGGCCAGAAAGCTGACCGCGACGCCATTCTGTTTGGCTCCAGCGTGCGCCTGACCGGCAATGACGATAACGATCAGCTTACCCTGCTGGCCAGCTACGATGCCGAATTGCGTGAGAAATACTTCGGGCAATACTTCAGCCTGATGGTGCGCTACGACCTTGATCAGGGGCCAAGCTACATCAAGAAAGCAGAGTTCCGCCGTATGGCTGCATTGGAGCGCAAGCAGGCGGCGATAGATGTCAAAGCTACCGAGCAGGATATTGCCGCACTCTCGGCCGCGATGCAGCCTAATCTGGCCACACAGATGCTGGACGAAGAACTCAAGAGCAATGACGAGAATGTGCGCGAACAAGCGCAGAAGCAGAAAGCGGTCAGTGCTGCGATAGACGCCTGGCTGAATGCGCTGATCAATAACAACGTGCAATCCTACCTTGGCAGTTACTCAGCCGACTTTGTCAATGACGAAGGCAGTAGCCGCAGGCAGTGGGAACAAAAGCGCCGCAAGGAAATGAAAGAAGGTGGCAGGCCGCGCATTCGTATCTCTGATTTGCAGATCAAGACACAAGGTAAACAGGCAGCCACTGTCTTTACACAAACCCAACTTAAGGGCAGCCAGCTAGAGACTATGCAGAAGATCGTGGAGCTGGAAGAACGTAATGGCCGCTGGCTGATTGTGAGTGAAGACAGTGTGCCACTACATTAGCTTGCTGGCCCCCTCAACATGGCCTAGGCAATGCTGATTTTGTTGCGGCCAGATGTTTTTGCTGTGTACAGGGCATTGTCCGCACGCATGAACAGGTGGTCTATGCTTTCATCTGCCTGATATTCTGCGATGCCAATACTGATAGTGGCGGCAATTTGGATGTCGACAAAATTGAATTGACTCTTGCGCACTGATGCACGTATTTTTTCAGCCAGCGCTTCTGCGTTTTGTAAATTACAGTTTTTCAGGAGTACCAGATATTCATCGCCGCCCCAGCGGCATAGCAGGTCGGATTCACGCATATTGGCTTTTGCAATCTCGGCTATGCCCTGAATCACAGCATCTCCAGCGTAATGACCAAAACGGTCATTGATGGACTTAAAGCTATCAATGTCTATCAGCATCGCCGACATGGGTACTTTTGTCCGTTTTGTTTCACTGAGTGCCTGTTCTGCGTAGAACTCAAACACCTGACGATTGGCCAAGCCGGTTAGCTTGTCGACAGAAGCCATTTCTTCTAGCCGCTTCTGGTAGAAGTTGATGGTGAAGTTGGTCAGCATCAGCACAACGACAGAAATTCCCAGACTAATCGCAAGATTCATGTATAGCGTGTTGCGTATTTCCTCAAGCGCTTCATCTTCAAACTTTTCAACAAACAGATACCAGTGTAGTTCCGGGATGTAACGCACGTTTAACAACATCGTTTTCTCGGATTTCTGGTACTGGAATGAAGCGCTATCCTGCAACATCAATTTATCTGCGATCTTGCTTAAGCCTTCCATGTTCCGGATGTTCTTGCCAGAACTATCTGAGCTGTTACCAAAGACAACGATATTACCGTTGGCATCTACAAAATAAATATCCCGCTTGTAGCGGTTCTGATACTCGATAATCAGTTTGCGCACGGCATCAACAGTGAGACCGATGCCAGTGGCGCCGATAAAGTTGTGGCCGTAGTCGTAAACACGGAAATTGATGAAAATCGTCAGTGCATCACGGTTTGCCAAATCCGGGTCTACATTGATTTCATAAGGGCTTTGCATCTCGCGCACACGGAAATACCAAGTGTCACGCGGCTCGTCTTTTTTGACCTGCTTCAATATCCCATTATCGTAGTAATAATTTTGTGTGTGGTCAGAGACGAAGAAACTGGAAAAAGCGTTGTAACGTGTCTTGACCTCTTTCAGATACTTGCTGAGTTGGGTGATATCTTTTTCTCCATCCAGCACCCAGTCTCGCAGGAAGGTGTCGCTGGACATCATCGAAGAAATGAAGATAGGCCTCACCAGATCTTTCTGTATCTCTGAATAGATATTGTCCGAGGTAAGAGGTAACTCGTTATTAATGATAGATTCACGGATGGAGTCGCGGGAGACGAAATAGCTGATAAATGAGGTAATAGCAAAGCCTAGCCCGAGTAAAATGCCGAGAATCACGATCAGCTTGCGCTTGTTCGCAGGATTGTTCATGTAGCCAATATCCTAAATTTGTAAGCGGTCAGTTGGAATTGATTCTGAAATTAAGCAGATGCGGAGATGACTACAGGCCAGCAATACATCAAGATCATGTTAAATTCGGTGAATAATAATTTAATTAAACGATATCTTACTGCCAAATACTGTTTGCCAAAACCCTAAACAGACCGGCTTCTTATCCTCGCATAGGCAATGGCCGCATAAGGGCATCATGGCAAGTGCCCGCTAACCGATCAACATAAGCTCTTACACTATCACCATGAATCCAAGTTTATATTTGAATTGTGATCACTTTAAGTACATGCAGTCCATTTTTGCTAAGTTTATCCTGCTGATTGCATTCATGTTTTCAATTGCGGCCCAGGCAGTGGACTGGAGCGATACAGAGCTGCAATATCTGCATGGTAACCAGTTCCGCGAACCTTTTAACCCCGATGATGTGCGCAAAGATATCCTTACCTTGCAACACGCCAGTGGGCATAGCTTGGGCCGCAATTTCTTTTTTATCGATGCGCTGAAATCCGATGGCAAGGATGAGCATGCCGATGAGCTGTATGCAGAGGGCTATAGCAGCTGGAGCTTGAGCAAGCTTGGTGGGAGGTCCTTGCAGGCAGGTCTGATCAAGGATATCAACCTGACACTGGGTTTGAATTATGGCTACAAGTCTTATTCGAACTATGGTGTTAACCCGCGTGTTTTGTTGCCGGGGCTTACGCTGGATTTGAATGTACCGGGCTTTAGCTACCTGAATGTGGACGTACTGGCTTATATTGACCGTGGCCGTTTTGATGGCCGGGATAATGGTTGTCACGCAGAAACCTACCAGATTACACCAGTGTGGAAGCTGCCATTCAGCATAGGCTCTGCCAGATTCAGCTTCGAAGGGTTCACCGATTTTATCGGGGAGCACGGTGATTGCGATAAGCAGATATTGGCACAACCACAATTAAGATGGGATGTTGGACATCATTTTGACAAATCCAACAAGTTACTTCTGGGCTTGGAATATCAATACTGGCACAACAAGTTTGGCATAGATGGGCTTAAAGAAAGCCTGCCGCAGGCTTTGCTGATATTTAAGTTTTAGTAACGCGGCAAGTTACTGGTCACCCAGATGATTTCCTTGACGAAAAAATCCTCTAAGCCGGGTAAATCATTCTGCCTTGCTGATAGCCGCACGGTGTGCCCAAGCACCATGGATTCATAGGTAAAATCATCTGGATAATTCTGGCGTATGAGTTCTATCAGTTTTTTGGCAATTGCACGGTCTATATCTCCGTCATAGCCTGCTTCAACCCCAATCAGTTCTTTGCGTGGATTACTGAAATCACCTTGACGAACATAAAAGTAAAATTGTGCGCTGCGGCTGCCTTTGCGTATCACCTGAAAAAATCCATTGGTTGATTGCTGCAGATTGCGTTTGATGTTTGCTTCTCTGATTTCGTCTTCTGTAGGTCTGCGTTGTTGCTGCGCCATTAGTTCTGAATAGTCTCTCGCGGTGTAACCTTCGTTGGCAAGTCTGCGTTCGCGGGCAGCGTTGACATAGGACATCATGTCTGTGGCTGGTGCTGGCTCACGTAAGCTGGCGGGTGGGGTTGGTGTTGGACTAGGTAATGGGCTGGGCTGGGTTGCTGCCATGACTGGTGGTGCTTTAGGCTCCGCGGTTCGCACTTCAGGTTTTTGTCTGGCTGGTTCGAGCTTACGGATTGGCTTCACTGCCACAGGTGGAGGCGGTGGTGGCGGCACAAATTCCGGAGCTGCTGGTTTCTTGTCAGCTGCAGGATTTAATACCACATTGATGGGCACTGGCTGACTATCAGCTGGTTTTTCCAGTGTGAGCAACTTGGGGTTGAATGCCAGCATGAAAATCAGGTGAACAATAATCGACAGGCAGATAGCCACCACGGTATTGCGGCTGAGCCTAAGCTCAATCACGCGGTCACCGCGCGGTGGCAATATCAGGGTGTCCGTGGGTGTCTGCATCAATCTGTCGTATCAGGTTGGGTAACCTGCAATGCAGGTTATTTAAAATTAAATTGCGCCAGAGATTTGTTGACAGCCAGTAGAGAACCCAGCCAGCCTAGCGCCATCGCTGCAATCAGCAATACTGAGACCATTGAGGCATCAGGCAGGTTCAAGCTGAAATCGCTGGCATAAAGCGCGGAAATCTCCGTGATGGAATAATTGAAAATCGCCAATACGGCCAGCAGTATGGCAATTGCAGCCAGCCCTCCACCCAGGCCATATAGCACGCCAGCGTATAAAAAAGGGCGACGGATAAAATGGTCGGTAGCCCCTATCAGTTTGCTGACTTCTATCTCTTCGCGCTGGGTAACAATTTGCAGACGTATGCTGTTGCCGGTGATTGCGATCAGAGCAAAGCCTAGCAGGGCAGCTAATACTAGAGTAGCTTTCTTGCCCAATTCCAGTATTGAGAACAGCCGTTTGATCCAGTTGGCGTCAGCCTGCGCCAGTTCCACGCCATCCCAGCCTTGCATCTCGCTAATCATCTGGCTGACTTTCAATGGGTCAAGATCGCGAGGCTCTATAAAAAAAGCATCTGGCAAGGGATTCTTGGTCAGATTGCTGGCAACGCTGGTGGTGGTTTCGTTCTGCTGCAGTTGTTCCCACGCCGTTTCTTTACTCACAAAGTGGAAACTTTTGACATCTGGGTGGGCTTTCAACTGGGCATCCAGACTCTTGATAGTGCTTTCCTGAACATCCAGCCTGAGAAACAGGCTAATTTGCGGCTCGCTTTGCACTTTGCCAGCAAGGTCGTTGAGATTGCTGACGATAACGTAGAGTATGGCGGGCAGACACAAAGCTACACCCATTACAGAGAACATCATGAGTGATGACCAGAAATTGCCATAGAAACGGCGCAATACGGTGCGCAAGGCTTGTTGATGCTGATTCAGCCAGTGCTTCATGCCTGCAATTCTCCGTTGCTCAATTTCAGTACCTTGCCATTCGTTTTGTCTATGCCGTGTGCATCATGGGTGGCAATAATCACGGTGACCCCTACTTGCTGGAAAGCATGGAACAGGCCAAAAATCTCATCGGCGTAATTTTCATCCAAATTGCCGGTTGGCTCATCTGCAATCAGGATAGAAGGGCGGCTGACAACGGCACGTGCAATCGCCAGCCTTTGCTGTTCGCCGCCGGAAAGAGTGATGGGCATGGCTTTTTCCTTATCCAGCAGCCCCACTTTGTCCAGCGCAGCACGTATGCGCTTGGCGGCTTCGCTGCCGGTTACACCGTTGATATAAAGTGGTAAGGCCACATTCTCAAAACAATTGCGGTCATACAGCAATTTGTGATCTTGAAATACCAATCCAAATTTACGGCGGATATAAGGGATTGCACCTTGCTTGAGCTGGCTCACATTCTGGTTGCCTATGAGCACGGTGCCACTGGTAGGGCGCTCGATTGCTGCCATGAGCTTGAGCAGAGTACTTTTGCCTGCCCCTGAGTGGCCGGTCACATAAACCAGCTCGCCGCTTTGTATCTCAAAAGATACGCCTTGCAATACCTGCTGGCTGCCGGGGTAACGCTTGCTGACATTATCAAATTTGATCACTCGAACAGTGCCTCGATAAATTCGCTTGCCTTGAATGGACGCAGATCGGCGATAGACTCGCCAACGCCGATATATCGTATCGGGATAGGCCTTGATTGTGCAATCGCGGCGATCACACCTCCCTTGGCTGTGCCGTCCAGCTTGCTCAAGACCAGTCCTGTGACCCCCAATGCATCATCAAAGGCCTTGACTTGAGTGACTGCGTTCTGGCCGGTGTTGGCGTCCAGTACCAGCAGTATTTCATGCGGTGCACCGGGCAAGGCTTTGTCTATCACACGCTGTACTTTGCGTATCTCATCCATCAGATTCAACTGGGTCGGCAACCTGCCAGCAGTGTCAGCCAGCACGATATCAATACCTTTTGCACGTGCAGAATTGACGGCATCAAAAATCACAGCTGCCGGGTCGCCACCTTCGCTGGCAATGACATGCACATTGTTGCGCTCTCCCCAAGCTTGCAACTGTTCTCGTGCAGCTGCGCGGAAAGTATCGCCTGCTGCAATGAGTACGGATTTGCCCTGAGCCTGAAACAGATGAGCAAGCTTGCCTATGGAGGTAGTCTTGCCGGCTCCATTGACGCCAGCCAGCATGATGACAAAAGGCTTTTGACCATCGGTTTCCAAGGGTTTTTCCAAAGGCTGCAGCAAATCTGTCAGAGAATCTTTCAATGCCTGTTTCAGCTCGCTGGCGTCATTCAGGTTTTGCCGTTTAACGCGGCTCTTGATCTGTTCCAGCAAGGTCTGGGTAGCGCTGACGCCAACATCGGAAGTCAGCAGTATGGTTTCAAGTTCTTCATAAAGCGCATCATCAATCTTTCCGCTACTGAACAAACTGCTGAGTTGCGAGCCAAGCTGGCTGCGGGTGCGCGAAAGGCCTTGTTTCAGGCGCTCTGTCCACGAAACGGGGGCTGCTGCTTCTGCCGTTCTAAGGGTGTCTTCTTTGGGTTTGGATTTGAAAAAATCGAACATAGTCATCAGCGGGGTTGTTTCATCTATTTTAGTCGTAATCCTGAATGCATGCCACGAACTAACGCAGCAGAGTGCGAGTCACATCATCGGCCAAGTTATAATGAGGCAAAAAAGGAGAATCGCAAGTGTCAATCAAAGGCTTAATTGCAATGCTGGCGCTACTGCCCCTAGTAGTGCATGCAGCGGCAGATGTGCAGGAATTCAAATTGCAGAACGGGATGCGAGTGATTGTGCAGGAAGATCATCGCTCTCCGGTAGTGGTATCCCAAGTTTGGTACCGTGCCGGTAGTCTGGATGAAGTGAACGGTAAGACTGGTGTAGCGCACGTTCTGGAACACATGATGTTCAAGGGCACAAAAAAAGTGAAAGCCGGCCAGTTTTCGCGCCTGATCGCAGCTGCTGGCGGGCGTGAAAATGCATTTACAGGTGCTGACCATACTTGTTATTTCCAGCAATTGGAAAAATCGAAGTTGCCTTTGGCCCTGAAGCTGGAGGCTGACCGTATGGCTAACCTGCAGCTCACCAAAGAAGAGTTTTCAAAAGAAATCAAGGTGGTGATGGAAGAGCGTCGCTGGCGCACTGAAGACAAGCCGCAATCCACCGTGAATGAGCAGTTTCAATCTGTGATCTACCAAGCTCATCCTTATGGCCGCCCTGTAGTTGGCTGGATGAATGATCTGGAGAATATGACTGTTGAAGATGCGCGCGAGTGGTACCACAACTGGTACGCCCCCAATAATGCGATTCTTGTCGTGGTAGGTGATGTCAAAGCACAAGAAGTGTTGAAGTTGGCGAAACAATATTTTGGCCCTATCAAGCCTCGTGCACTTCCAGCCCGCAAACCTCAACAAGAGCCTGATCAAAAAGGTGAGCGCCGCGTAATAGTGAAAGCGCCAGCAAAGCTGCCTTATGTCATCATAGGCTACCACGTACCGCCATTGCTTGATGCCGACAAAGACTGGGAGCCCTATGCTCTGGAGATACTGGCGGGTGTGCTCGACGGTAACGGTTCTGCGCGCTTAAACCAGAATCTGGTGCGTAATGACAGATTGGCAGTTGATGTAGGTGCTGGGTATGACATTATTGCCCGTGGTCGCCAGAGCCTCTTTGAGCTGGTGGGTACGCCAAGCGAGGGCAAGACAGCTGCTGAACTGGAAGCAGGCCTGCTCAAGCAACTGGATGAAATCAAGCAGAATGGCGTGACAGAAGAGGAACTGAACCGTGTTAAGGCACAGGTGATTGCTGCTGATGTTTACCAGCGCGATTCCATGTTCTATCAGGGCATGCAGATTGGCCAGTTGGAAATCGCCGGTTTTTCCTGGCGTATCCTCAAGGATTACCCTGCCAAGCTTCAGGCTGTCACGCCTGAGCAAGTGCAGGCGGTAGCAAAAAAATACCTCAATCAAGACAACATGACTGTGGCTACGCTGGACCCTCAGCCTATAGACCCGAATGCCAAGCCAAAGGGGAAGCCACATGTCCATTAATATCATCAATAGCAGAAATATCATGAACAGGATTTTGTTTGCAGTGTTCGCTGGCCTTCTGTCTTTGCAGGCGCAGGCGGGCATCAAGATTCAACAGTGGCAGACTAGCGCTGGTAGCGAGGTCTACTTTGTCGAGAACCATGATCTGCCTATCATCGATCTCAGTGTTAACTTCGCGGCAGGTGGTGCTCGTGATGAAGTGAGCAAGGCGGGTACAGCCGGACTGACACGGAGACTTATGAGTACCAGTGCTGGAGGCCTGAATGAAGAGGCAATCTCCAAGCGCATGGCCGATGTGGGCGCAGTGCTGGGCGGCGAGCTGGATGCGGATCGCGCTGGATTCAAGCTGCGCACGCTCAGCAGCAAGCGTGAAAGTACACAGGCACTGGATATTTTTATCAGTATTTTGCAAAAGCCGGATTTTCCGGAGAATGTGCTGGAGCGTGAGAAAGCCCGCCTGATTGCCGGGCTGAAAGAAGCAGCTACTCAGCCTGAAAGCATTTCAGACAAGGCATTTGGCAAGGCATTGTTTGGCAGTCATCCTTATGCCACAGATGAAGAGCCAGAAACTGTAGCCGCTATCAAACGTGAGGATCTACAACAATTCTATGCGACCTACTACTCAGCTAAAGGCGCTGTGATTGCCTTGATAGGTGATTTAAGTCGTGCCGAGGCTGAGCAACTGGCAGAGCGTATCTCCAGTGGTTTGCCGCAATCTCCCGCACCATTAGCCCTGCCTCAGGTCAATCTGCCACAGCAGGCGGTGGAGCAGCGTATTGCACATCCAGCAAGCCAGTCACACATCTTGCTTGGTTATCCGGGTATTAAACGTGGCGATGCCGATTACTTCCCGCTCTATGTGGGCAACTATATTCTGGGAGGTGGTGGCTTTGTCTCCCGCCTGACAGAAGAGGTGCGCGAGAAGCGTGGCTTGGTATATAGCGTTTACAGCTACTTTATGCCGATGTCACAACTCGGTGCTTTCCAGATAGGCTTGCAAACCAAGCGCGAACAGGCTGAAGATGCGTTGAAGCTAGTGCGGCAGACGCTGGATCAGTTCATCAACAAAGGTGTCACAGAGTCTGAGCTGAAGGCAGCCAAACAGAACATCATTGGTGGATTCCCCTTGCGTCTGGACAGTAACAACAAAATCCTTGATTACCTTTCTGTGATTGGTTTTTACAAGTTGCCACTAAGCTATCTGGATGATTTCAACCAACAAGTGAGCAAGGTGACGGCAGCGCAAATCAAGGATGCGTTTAATCGCCGTATCAAGACAGACAAGATGGTGACAGTGATCGTTGGCGCAGACTAAAACCAATAGCAAGAAAACGAATCAAGTGCGCATAGGTGCAGGGGAGTGGCGCAGCCGTTTTTTGCGCTTCCCTGATGTGCCTGGCCTGCGGCCAACTCCTGATCGCGTGCGGGAGACCGTATTCAACTGGCTGGGGCAAGATATGCATGGTTTGCGCGTGCTTGACCTCTTTGCCGGTACCGGGGTAATGGGCTTTGAGGCTTTGTCGCGTGGTGCCGCTAAGGCAGTGATGGTGGAAAAGTCATCGCAAGCCTACCGTGCTTTACAGGAAAATAGCAGCCTCCTGAAAGCCACTCAGGCACAATTGCTACAGATGGATGCTGAGGCTTTTCTGGGTAGTAATCGCGATATTTTTGATGTGATTTTCCTGGACCCACCGTATCACCAAGGCTGGCTTGATAAGCTCTTGCCTTTGATAGGGAATCATCTGGCAGATGACGGGTATCTTTATGTTGAGGCAGAATATCAGCTGGCAAGTGGCGCAGGCTGGGAGATTGTCAGGCAAGGGCGCGCCGGTGCAGTTTTTTATCATTTATTCAAAAAAGCCTAGTGTATTCAAAAAAGTCTAGTGATTAAAAAAAGCCTGGCCTGCTAAAATCACGTTAATTCAATTCTGCTTGCAAGGGCAGCACTTCATGCAAAAAAATCTGAAAGTCGTTTACCCCGGTACTTTCGACCCCATGACCTTGGGTCATGAGGATTTGGTACGTCGTGCGGCTGGCTTGTTTTCTGAAGTGATCGTGGCCGTTGCCAAAAACCCTGGTAAGCGTCCATTCTTTGATCTGGATGAACGGGTTGAGCTGGCCTCCAGCGTGCTGGCTGATTGCAGTAATGTCAAAGTGATGGGCTTCTCAGGTCTGCTCATGCAGTTTGTACAGGAACAGAATGCGCGCATGGTGATTCGTGGGCTGCGTGCAGCCTCTGATTTTGAATATGAGTTTCAGCTAGCGGGCATGAACCGCAAGCTCTTTCCACAGGTGGAGTCAGTGTTTCTGACGCCTTCTGAGCAATATATGTTTATATCATCCAGCCTAGTGCGTGAAGTTGCCATGCTGGGAGGAGATGTCACCGAGTTTGTATCCCCTCTGGTGAAGCAGAGAATCGAGCGCAAGATACAGGCTCACAA
>CAYXMC010000028.1:0-5182 GCA_964466095.1 uncultured Methylophilaceae bacterium
GGAATCAGCTGAGAATGAGGGTAGTGTTTGTTCTATCATGAGATAAACCTTGCGTGTTAGCCGTACAATTCAAAATTGTGTTGCGAATAGTTTGTTACTTGGGGGCAAACACTTGTGCTTCAAGCACCAACCCTAAAATAGTTGGCGAATGAAGCACAGATCAACTTGCTGATTCCGCAACTCGCGGCTCATCCGAATAGATCAGTATCGGAGGGTTATCACCACGAATCACGCCATCATCAACTACCACCTTGCTGAGGTTAGTCAAAGACGGCAAGTCAAACATGATTTCGAGTAAGGCATGTTCCATGATGGAACGCAGACCACGGGCACCTGTTTTTCTTTCAAGTGCTTTCTTCGATATCATTTCCAGCGCAGATTCACGGAACTCGAGTTCCACACCTTCCATCTTGAACAGTTTTGCATACTGCTTGGTCAGTGCATTTTTAGGCTCAACCAGAATGGTCATGAGCGCAGCTTCGTCTAGCGATTCCAAAGTTGCAACGACAGGCAAACGACCTACAAATTCAGGAATCAGGCCAAACTTGATGAGATCTTCTGGCTCAACGTCGCGCAAAACCTCACCGATTGCACGGGTATCTTCTTTACTCTTTACTTCGGCACCAAAACCAATACCGCCCTTCTCTGAGCGATGACGAATCACTTTTTCAAGCCCGTCAAATGCACCACCACAGATGAAGAGGATATTGGTGGTATCGAGCTGCACGAATTCCTGATTGGGATGTTTGCGACCACCTTGCGGAGGAACAGAAGCAACTGTACCTTCAATCAGCTTTAAAAGTGCCTGCTGCACACCTTCACCAGAGACATCTCGGGTGATTGAAGGATTGTCAGATTTGCGCGAAATCTTATCGATTTCATCTATGTACACAATCCCGCGCTGTGCCTTTTCGATCTCGTAGTCACATTTTTGCAGTAGCTTCTGCATGATGTTTTCTACATCTTCACCAACATAGCCTGCTTCAGTTAGTGTCGTAGCATCTGCCATTACAAACGGGACATCCAGCAAACGTGCCAGTGTTTGGGCAAGCAGGGTTTTGCCTGAACCCGTTGGTCCGATTAGCAGAATATTACTTTTGGCAATCTCTACATCATCCTTACCATCAGACTGATCAAGGCGCTTGTAATGATTATAAACAGCCACTGCCAGACTCTTTTTTGCCTGACTTTGACCAATCACATACTGGTCAAGAATTGTGCATATTTCTTTGGGGGTTGGCAGGCTACTGTCACGGGATTTGATTCCGTTGGCACCCTGCACCTCTTCGCGAATAATGTCGTTGCATAAGTCAACGCATTCATCACAGATAAATACTGATGGGCCAGCAATCAGCTTTCTGACTTCATGCTGGCTTTTGCCGCAAAACGAGCAATACAGTAATTTTTCGCCTTCGGCTTTAGTTGTCATCTAAGTTCCTAACTAATACTTACGACACCATCTTATGCGGCATCTGTGCGGTTTGCAATCACCTTGTCAACTAACCCATATTCAACAGCCTGAACCGCACTCATGAAGTTGTCACGATCTGTATCACGCTCAACATTTTCAATAGGCTGCCCAGAATGGTTAGCCATGATTTGATTGAGTTTTTCACGCAAATAGAGAATCTCTTTGGCATGAATCTCGATATCAGAAGCCTGCCCTTGAAATCCACCAAGAGGTTGGTGAATCATGACACGAGAGTTAGGCAGACAAAAACGCTTGTTCTTGGCACCAGCAGTCAACAGCAGAGCACCCATGCTGGCAGCCTGGCCTATACACAAAGTACTCACATCAGGCTTGATGAACTGCATGGTGTCGTATATCGCCATACCTGCCGTGACAGAGCCTCCCGGGGAGTTGATATAAAGTGAAATATCTTTGTCCGGATTTTCCGCTTCCAGAAATAGCAATTGAGCCACTACCAGATTAGCTGTCATATCATTCACAGGACCAACCAAGAAGATCACCCGCTCCTTAAGCAATCTGGAATAGATGTCATATGCACGCTCACCCCTTCCACTTTGCTCTATTACCATCGGTACATAACCGAGGCCTTGGGGTTCCCACTGGCTCTGCATAGTCATTAAGCATTCCTCATCAAATCATCGAATTTAACTTTTTTGTCAGCCACCTTAGCTGACTCCAATACCCAGTTAACCACATTTTCTTCGGTTGCCAGAGCAGCAGGCTCGTCAAGACGCTTCGGATCATCGTAATACCAACGAACCACATCATCCGGACGCTCAAAGCTTTGCGCGAAAGTATTCACCATGGCACGCACTTGATCCGCATTGGCTTGCAATGAATGCTTATTCACAATCTCAGCCAGAATCAGGCGCAGGCTTGCATTGCGTTTTGCCTGCTCTTCAAACACCTCTGGCTCCAGCGCTACAGTGCTGAGATCAACACCACGCTGTTGCAGGTTTTGCTGAGCAATTTGCATCAGACGATTCACTTCCACGCCGATCAAAGTTTTTGGTAACTCAAACTGGGCATTATCAACCAGCGCTTGAAACACTTGATCCTTGAGGCGGGCACGAATACGCTTCGCAACTTCCTGATTCAGACTTTCCTTGATTTCGGATTGCATCTTCTCAACATCGCCATCTTCCACACCAAGGCTCTTGGCAAAATCTGCATCCACCTTGGGCAATTTTGGTTGTTCAACAGAATTTACAATCACCTGATAAGAGACAGTTTTACCTGCCATTTGTGCAGGTTGATGATCTTCAGGATAGGTAATATCAAAAGTCTTATCGCTGCCTGCCTTGACACCCACCAACGCCTCATCAAATGCTTCAACACGACCACCTTCACCGAGCACCAGATCAATCCCTTGATCGCCGGTGCTCTCAACCTCTTCTCCATCGATGGAGGCACGCAAAGTGACGTTCACTTTGTCGCCTTTTTTGGAAGCACGCTTAACTGGATCAAACGTCACACGCTGCTTGACCAGAACATCTATGGTTTTCTTGACATCAGCATCAGACACCTCAAGCGTCGGACGCTCAATTTTTGCCTTACTCAAATCGCCAAGCTGGACCTCCGGGAATATTTCAAAAGTCGCGATATATTCAAACTGCTCTGCGGCTTCTACAAAAGGTTTGTGCTCAATATTTGGAAAACCTGCAACACGCAGCTTATTTTGCTCAACAGCATCACTAAAGCTCTTTTCTACTGCATTTGAAAAAACTTCATCCCTTACTTGGGCACCATATTGCTGGTGAACTATTTTCAGAGGTACCTTGCCTGGACGAAACCCTGCGAGCTTTGCTGTACGAGCGAGACGGCTGATACGCTGACTCACTTCCTCTTCAAGAGGTTTGATAGGTACCGTAACCGTCATACGGCGTTCGAGATTGCTGATGGTTTCAACGGTAGCTTGCATGTGCAGTATCCTTAATTCGAGATGTTGGTGCGAAAGGAGAGACTCGAACTCTCACGCCTTGCGGCGCTGGAACCTAAATCCAGTGCGTCTACCAATTCCGCCACTTTCGCAGGTTGCAATTAAACTGATTCATCCAGAATGCCAGCAAAGCTGTGGCAATCCTGTAAAACACATTTATTGAATAATTCAATATTGTATCTCAAGTCCCGCTGATGCGAAAACCTCTAAGTCGCACCCTATACTTAGCAATAGAACAGGAATTGCAGATTAGTTCCATGAATCAAGCATTAAGATTATTGAATAGAATATAGTTGCGAAATGAATGACAGATACAGGTTTATGTCATCCTGCATAAAATTGGGCTTAAAATATAGCCTTAACATTGAATCACAGTAGATAGAAAGACTTCACCATGCCAAATACCATTAACCAGCAAGAAATCAATATGTTGCGCGCAGAGCTGGAACTTCTGATGAAGGAAAGGCATGCCCTGCTAAAGGTTACAGGCTCAGCCGCCGGGCTGATAGCTGAGCTGGATAGCCATGATTTGCCTCAAGGTACTGTAGAAGCTGCAGACTTGTTGGCAACCAGCATTAACAATCTGGCTGAAGAAACGCTTCAGGATGCCCTGAATTCAGTGCACGCCGCTATTGTTGAGTAGTTACATTGATTTTAATTTAATAAAAACTCATAAATTGCCGCCTCTCCAGTCTGCATGTAATATCACACGGGCTTAGGAGAGGTGCAGGATTGAAATCAAATAAAAACATAACAGATCTAATTGCGGAGGGGGTACTCTTAACCTCTTTACTGCTTGCTGGTTGTGGCTTTCAGGCCTATCAAGCAAAACCTATTACTCCTACACAAACTGCCAGTGTTTATCGCGAACACGATCCACAGGGTTTAGAGTTTCAGGCATATCTGCTGGATCAAGGATATAGCCCTGATGAATTACCGTTAAAACAATGGGGGCTACGTGAACTGATATACACAAGTTTGTTTTTTCACCCTTCATTGAATGTTTCAAGAGCACAATGGCGGGCGGCTCGCGCAGCTGAAATCACAGCTGCACAGCGCCCTCTACCAGGCATTTCTGCCAACACAGAAAATCATAGCGATACCAGCGACAGTACCTCACCCTGGACTATGGGCTTAGCCATTGATGTGCCAATAGAGACTGGTGGCAAACGTCAAGCCAGAATAGACCGGGCTAATAGTCTTTCTGAAGCAGCCAGACTTGATATTGCACAATCTGCATGGACACTTAGAAACCAAGTGGTACAAAGCTGGCTAGACTATAACAATACAGCCCTGCAAATAGAGATTCTCAGTGCAGAGGCAGCCTTGCGCGACGACATCGTCAATATGCTGGAAAAACGCCTTGACGCTGGCATGAGTTCTAGCATTGAAGTCGCAAATGCTCGCCTGCTACGCCAAAAGACTCAGCAATTACTGGATACCGAAATCGCCCGCAAACCGGAACTACTTTCAGCATTGGCAGCAGCGACTGGTTTATCCAGCACTAGTCTGCAAAAGCTGGATTTACGCCTGCTAGATTATGCAGACCTAAGCAGCCAATTGATCGACGACAAAACGCACGCTGCAATTAGCGCCCAGGCTCAGGAAGAAGCTATGTTGAATCGCTTGGATTTAAGAGCGGCTCTTTCCAGATACGCTGCGGCGGAAGCCAAGTTGCGACTGGAAATCGCGCGGCAATATCCAGATTTGGTGCTATCACCAAAAATATAGAATAACTCCCCAGAACTGAATATCTCCCCATAAATATATCT
>CAYXMC010000028.1:5192-11801 GCA_964466095.1 uncultured Methylophilaceae bacterium
GAAGCAACCGCACTGCGTGAAGTTGAAGCCGCACAATTCACAGCTTTGCAGGCAAACATCATCAGCAATCTCGACAAGAGCAAGCAAAGGTTATTTGCCGCATTCCAAGAGCTGGATAAAGTTCGTGATTACAAAACCGCACTAGATAGAAGGCTGGCACAAACCCAACAACAGTATGACGCTGGTTATGCTGATCGTCTGGAACTAGCTTCTACCCGACTTGAAAACGTAATTGCCAAACAAAACATCTTGGCAACTGCAATTAAATCCAGGCGGGCCTTGGCGGCACTGGAAGATGCCATGCAACGTCCGCTGGATGAAAGTATGACAATACCTAACAATCTGGAAAAAGCAGGCAATCCGGCAAGCCCGGCTGGCCGATAAAAGGGAGAGTTGGCTGTATGAACCGCAAAATTGCAATTGTGATTGGCCTGCAGGCTTTCCTGATTATTATGCTTTTTTGGGTGCTAGTATTTTACAGCAAAGATGAATACGAAGCCTATACAAGCGATCAGGATGAAGAGATTGAGACACCGAATCGCATCAGCTCTGAGCAAGGTGCCACTGTTGTAACGCTTAGCCCAGCAATACAAGCCCAGAGCGAAATCAAGACCAGCCAGCTTGCCTCTGGCAAAAAACAGAATATCCTTAGTGCATACGGAAACGTGCTCAGTATAGACACCTTGATAGACCTGAGAACCCGTTACCTTGCAGCAAAAGCTGAGGCGAACGTCGTCAAGGCATCACTCAACAACAGCAAACTTGAATATCAAAGACTAAGCCAGTTAAATCAAGATAATCGGAATGTATCAGACCGTGCCGTAATCGCGGCAGAGGCGCAATACAAGTCAGACCAAGCAAAACTTGAGGCAGCAGAAACGGCAGCACGCAATCTACGTGATGCCATCAGGCAGCAATGGGGAGAAGTTTTAACTGTACGTGCGACCGAGCAGGTATCAAGCAAATCGCTTGAACAATTGCTTAACTACAGAGAAGTACTGATACAGATCACCCTGCCTTTCAACACCGCTGAACCCAAAGCTGACAGCAGTATCCGTGTAAGCCCCACCGGCACACAAAGCAAAAGCGTGGATGCAGTCTTCATTTCAGCATCCCCCAGAACCGATAGCACTATTCAGGGCAAAACCTATTTTTACCGAGCTCCATCAGATAATTTGAGGGCAGGTATGCGTGTTTCCGTGCAATGGCAAGAGCCAGGCAGAGCAGCAGATGGCGTAATTGTCCCTAACACTGCAGTCATCTGGTATGGCGGTAAGGCATGGGTTTATAAAAAAGAAGCTGAAGATAAATTCAAACGCCTGCCCATCAGTACAGAACAGGAAACAAACGGCGGCTGGTTTAATGCAGGCAATCTGCAGGCTGGCGAGGAAGTAGTGACAAATGGCGCTCAACTGCTGCTTTCAGAGGAGTTCAAGTACCAAATCAAGAATGAGAACGAGGACTAAGCCAACATCATGATGTCATCACTCGTCAGGTTTTCCATCCGCTTCAGCGGTGTCATCATCGGGCTAGCCAGCCTAATGGTGATCTATGGTATCTACAGCCTGACGCGCAGCAACCTTGATGTATTCCCAGAATTCGCCCCGACCCAACTAGTCATTCAGACTGAATCTCCCGGACTTTCTGCTGAGCTGGTTGAGACTTTAGTGACTCAACCCATCGAGAACAGCATTTCCGGTACGGTAGGCATTGATGTTATGCGCTCACAATCTATTCCAGGATTGTCAGTAGTTACAGTCATATTCAAAGAAGGGACAGATGTCTACCGCAACAGACAAGTTGTCGCTGAGCGACTAGCAACACTTGCCAACCGCATGCCACGCGGCATCGTGCCCAATATTACGCCGCTGACTTCAGCAGCCAGCACCATCATGGGATTGGGACTTACCTCAGAAACCCGTTCGTTGATGGACATTCGTTCTCTTGTTGATTGGTCTATCAGGCCACACCTGCTTGCTGTACAAGGGGTAGCAGATGTCAATGTATTTGGCGGACAGGTGCGTCAATACCAGATTCAGGCAAACCCAGAGAAGCTCGTTCGTTACAACATCACCCTACAACAGGTCATGGATGCGACTCTTAAAGCTACTGGCGTCCGCGGTGCCGGATTCATAGAAAACAACAATCAACGCATCATTATCAACACCATAGGCCAGGCGCTATCTCCAGAACAACTTGGGATGACCACTTTGTTGCACAAAAATGGCCAGACCATACGTATGCAAGACATAGGCAAAGTAGTCGAGGCAGCCGCTCCTTCCATCAGCGCTGCTGCGATTAATGGCAAAACTGGGGTTTACCTCTCAGTTCAGGGACAACTTGGCGCCAATACCCACGGGGTAACCAAGCTACTGGAAAAAGCCCTCAATGAAATTGAACCCAGCCTAGAAGCTGAAGGCATCAAACTGCATCGCGGCTTGTTTCGCCCTGCAAACTTTATCGATACAGCTATTGACGGTGTACAAGCCGACATTCTGATCGGATCCATACTGGTGGTGACTGTCCTGTTCCTCTTCTTGTTTAACGTTCGCACTGCATTCATTTCTGCGACCGCTATTCCCCTGTCGCTGTTAACAGCGATTGTTGTCCTCGGTTATTTCGGCACTGGGCTCAACATCATGGTTCTTGGCGGGCTGGCAATTGCATTGGGCGAGGTGGTTGATGATGCCATCATTGATACCGAAAATATCTTTAGACGCCTACGTGAAAACCGCATGTTGGCAAATCCCCTTCCGGTATACAAAGTCGTGTTTAATGCCTCAATGGAAGTACGTAGTTCTGTTGTTTACGCCACTTTCATCGTAGCACTCGTATTCATGCCCTTGCTAACGCTAGGTGGTGTTGCTGGCAAACTGTTTGCACCTTTGGGTTATTCTTATATTGCTGCCATTCTTGCATCACTGGCAGTAGCGCTGACACTCACCCCTGCCCTTTGTTATCTGCTGCTAGGTAATGCCAACCTAGACACAGAGGATTCGCCGATGATACGGGTCATCAAGCAGGGATATATAAAAGTGCTGCACCGGATAGAGCGTCATTACAAATTGATTATTTCCGGCGCATTTGTATTGATCGCTCTTGGTTTGGGGATATTGCCTCTATTTCGTAGCCAGTTCATCCCCGCCTTGCATGAAGGTCATTACATCATGCATATGACTCTGGTGCCTGGCAGTTCAGAGCAAGAATCGTTGCGCATAGGCAAAAAAGTGGCTGAGTCCATCAGCAAGGTAAGAGGCGTAAGAACCGTAGCTCAGTGGGTTGGTCGCGCGCCCAACGGCGCAGATACCTTTGGCACACATTACAGTGAATTTGAAATTGAGATAGGTACGCTTTCAGGCGACGAGCAAACTCGCATCCTGCAAGAAATACGCGAGCGTTTATCCGGGATTGATGATGAGAATATTGACAACGATGAAGATGGGCCAGCCCCTGCCGGTTTTGTCGGTGTCAACTTCGCAATCAACACGTTCCTGACGGAGCGAATCGAAGAAACTATCTCAGGTTACGCTGCATCTCAGGTCATCAATATTTATGGTCGCGACCTAGACTCGCTAGACCGCGACGCACAGGCGATTGCTGGCGTATTGGCCAGCATTCCAGGAGCAACTGACGTACTAGTACAGTCTCCCCCGGGCACGCCACAACTGGCCATAAGGCTGAGACCAGATAAGCTACTGCAATGGGGGCTGCAACCCACAGATGTACTCGACAACATTCGTGCGGCTTATGAGAGTGTACCAGTAGCGCAAATCTATCAAGGCAATCGCGTAGTTGGCGTCAGTGTGGTTTTGGAAGATGAAATCCGCAACAACATCAACCAGATTGGCAATCTTCCCCTCATTAACAATGAAGGGAAACTGGTTCGTTTGAGTGATGTAGCAGATATTAATCAGGAAAATGGCAGATCTAAAATACTGCATTCTGGTGCAAAACGTATCCAGACAGTCACGGCCAATGTTGTAGGCAAGGATATCGAAGACTTCTCCATGGAAGTGAAAAATCGTATCCGCTCTGAAGTTCAGTTATCACCCGGTAACTATTTGGCGTTCTCGGGTGAGGCAGAAGCACAGGCTCAATCCCGTGAAGACTTGATTGTTCACTCTCTGCTGGCTGGCGTGGGTATTTTCCTGATGCTTTATGTGGCTTTTGGCCGCCTGCGTAACCTGCTACTGACTTTTGCCAACCTACCTTTCGCCCTGATTGGTGGGGTACTGGCGGCCTTGTTTACCGGTGGCTGGATATCGCTAGGCTCTCTGGTCGGTTTCGTTACCCTGTTTGGCATCACCCTGCGCAATTCGATCATGCTGGTATCTCACTATCAACATCTGATTGACGAAGAAGGCTGCGAGTGGGGACTGGAAACAGCCATACGCGGCGCATCTGAACGCCTGCCATCGATCCTGATGACCGCACTGGTCACCGCACTGGGCTTGCTGCCACTAGCTGCCGGTAGCGGTCAACCAGGTCGTGAGATCGAAGGCCCAATGGCGACCATCATTGTTGGTGGATTGGTTACTTCTACCATACTTAACCTGCTGATTCTGCCAACCATCATGCTTCATTTCGGCAAATTTGAGCGTAACCAACAGGCTTAAAGCACATAAAGCCGCTATTCGCGGCTTTTTGAGTATTTGACTGTCACGATTCAATCGTCGTACTTGATATATTTAAAGCGCTGATCATCATTCGGCGTTCCTTCAAGCGCACCGCCCTCCTTTGCTGGCTGCCACTGAATGACGTCTTCAATTTTCTTTGCAAGCGTAAAATCCTTGTCAGTAATCCCTTTGGCACTATGCGTACATAGTTTAACAATCACAAAAGCATAAGAAACTGTCAGGTCAGGATGATGCCATGCAGCCTCGGCCAGGTGACCGACTGTATTCACCACCATCATCGTGCCCTTCCAGCTACCGGTTTTATATTTGCGGCGTATCCAGCCATCTTCGTAGAACCAATGCGGGAGTTCAGCCGATAGTTTCTGGTTGATTTCCACTTCGCTATATACACGTTCATGAGTGGTTTCTGTCATGTAGAACTCCTTTCTTGTTGTGATTATTGTGTAATGGGATAGGCAATCTCTGCCAACACTTCATCGGAAAAAGCCTGTTGAAAATGCTGGTAATCAGCTTTATTGACAAGCCATGTCTTAAAGCCCTGCCCGCGGACAAATTCCGGTAAGCATGGATCAACGATACCTTGGTCGACCAACTGCTCCAGATTAATTCCGGCTTCTGGCCTAAGGGATTTAACCAGTAATAGATGTGTGGCGCCAATTTTTTGAGCCAGCCACGCAGCCAGACTATCCGAGGTCATGTCCCAATTGGCGGGAATAGTCTCGTCTGCAATCACCATTCTGGAGGGTAGCCAGACAATACCCCTGTGTTGCCAACCACGCTCAGCAAGTTCTAGTTCGCTGGAGGCTGTAACAATCGAGGGATTCAATCCTGCCATCATGACACCACATTGATCCATTGACATAACAGCCATCTGATGAGCTGTGACATCATCTACCCCCGACAGCTTCTGCGCAGTACGCACGGCGTCAGCAAATACACCACCACCGGGGACGATAATCACCTTTCCGTCACCGAGTCTTGCAATGATGTCCAGCCACTCTTTCAATTCCTGGCTGCCAATCAAACTACCGCCCAACTTAACAACCCACATGCGTTTCCTCACCTTGGCTCTTATAGGTGATAACGGGTTATTGTTATTAATCTTGATCCCTAAACTCCCTCATTAGGTCCAGCATTGAGGATGCCTTATCCCAAGTTTCACGATACTCTTTTTGCATCTCAGAGTCAGCTACTATTCCGCCGCCAGCCCAAAACCTTATTTGCTGTCGTGAATAAATCGCTGTACGGATAGCAATATTGGTATCCATATTGCCATCAAATCCTATATATCCGATCGCCCCGCAGTACAAACCGCGTCTGTTGGGTTCCAGCTCTTCGATAATCTCCATGGAACGCAGCTTGGGGGCTCCAGTGATTGACCCTCCCGGGAAGCATCCGCGCAACAGATCAACAGCTGTATGCCCTGCTGCCAAGCGACCTGTTACTGTGCTGACCAAATGATGTACATTGGCAAAACTTTCCAGTGCGAACATTCGATCTGCACGCACAGAGCCAGTTTCGCAGCTTTTGCTGATATCGTTGCGCAATAAATCCACAATCATCAGGTTCTCAGCCCTATCCTTGGTGCTGGACTGCAAATCCTCGGCATTGGCAAAATCTTGCTGTGGGTCTATGTCCCGCGGACGGGTACCTTTGATAGGACGAGTTTCGACATGACTACCAGATACCTGCAGAAAACGCTCCGGCGACGCCGATAAAATTTCAGTTCCAGGCAGCCTCATATATGCCATGAATGGTGCCGGACTGATCCTTCGTAACGCTTTATATGCAGCCCAGCCATCTCCCTCTGCCCGAGCTGAAAAACGCTGCGCCAGATTGACCTGATAACAATCACCTTCCTGAATATAACGTTTGATCTTATTGAAAGCTTCTTCATAAACCGGTCCCGACATATTGGAAATGACATCGGAAGTCACACGAAAATCATCAACCACATCTAATTCAGAGGTCG
>CAYXMC010000029.1:0-11571 GCA_964466095.1 uncultured Methylophilaceae bacterium
GGTCACACCGCTTTTACTGGCTGGCACGGTTCAGCTCCCATATCGCTCGGTGGTTAACCGGTATTGAAATCCACCCGGGTGCGACCATTGGTCGCCGCGTCTTCATCGATCACGGCATGGGGGTCGTCATTGGCGAAACTGCTGTGATTGGAGACGATTGCACCCTCTATCATGGTGTAACGCTGGGCGGCACTTCATGGAACAAGGGCAAGCGCCATCCTACATTGGAGCAAGGCGTAGTCATCGGCGCAGGTGCCAAGGTACTTGGGCCCATTACAGTCGGCGCTAGCGCCAAGATCGGCTCAAATGCCGTGGTCGTCAAAGACGTACCGGCAGGAGCAACTGCCGTGGGTATTCCTGCGCGCATTCTGGATCAGGAAACCAGTAAACAACGCGATGACATGGCGGAGAAAATTGGTTTTTCTGCATACGCCATCAGCGACAACATGAATGACCCAATGACCAAAGCCATTCATGCCTTGCTCGACCACACCGCCAAACAGGACAAGCAGCTTCAGGAAATCTCTGAGCAGCTGGCCAAGCTGGGCGCCGACATCGAAACCGACGCCGAAGTAGGCAAGGCGTTCGATGTGAACTATCTCAATAAAATAGTTGACTAAAGTATTAAGGTATTATAGAATTCTATGCTGCTTGTATAGGCTGGAAGGCGCGCCAATCAAGGCTCCCAGCGATGCCATAGAAGCCATAAATATCCTCAAGAATACTTTAGGAACTATGCAATGCGTTTAACCACCAAAGGCCGATTTGCTGTCACTGCAATGCTTGACCTCGCTATCAACGAGGCAGAAAAACCTGTCACGCTTGCTGGCATCAGTGAACGCCAAAGCATCTCCCTCTCTTATCTTGAACAGTTATTCAGCCGCTTGCGCCGCAACGGGCTGGTCAAAAGCGTACGCGGCCCAGGCGGTGGTTACCGTATCGCCAAACTGCATACTGAAATTTCCATTTCAGAGATTATCAGCGCAGTGGACGAGCAGATCGATGCTACTCAATGTGGCGGCCACGAAAACTGCCGCGATGAACGCCGTTGCATGACACATGACTTATGGTCCAGTCTCAATGTGAAAATACTTGAATACCTGTCCGGCATTTCTCTGGCTGACCTGGTGGCTTCGCAAAACGAATCCAAGCCAATCGCACTGAAGAGCCGTAAAACACTGGTAGAGGAAATCGCTGCCTGATTGATCAGGAAACGCAACGATGACTACTGCAAACGCAACTTACTTTGATCACAACGGTACAACCCTGCTGGACTACAGGGTGCTGGAAGTCATGTTGCCTTTTCTTTCCAGCCAATATGGCAACGCCACCAGTCGTCATATATACGGCCGTGCGGCACGCGTAGCTATAGACCGGGCACGCGAGCAGGTAGCCGATGCGGTAGGTGCACATCCTACTCAAGTAGTATTTACCGGTAGTGGAACCGAGAGCAATAATCTGGCAATCACTGGCATTGCTGGCAACCGGCCAGGCGAGGCAGTTCTGGTGAGCGCGATTGAACATCCCTGCGTCACACGCCCGGCGCAGGCACTACAACAGCGCGGTTGGCATATGGCAACACTGGCAGTAGATACTGCCGGCAAGCTGGATATAGTCCACCTGAAAAATGCACTGCAGCAGCCGACCAGCCTGGTCTCTGTGATGTTAGCCAACAATGAAACAGGTGTGATCCAGCCTGTGGCCGAAATAGCTGAACTGGCAAAACGACATGGTGCTTATGCACACACTGATGCCGTGCAGGCTTTAGGCAAGATCAAGGTCGATTTTGCAGCACTGAATGTGCAGGCGATGACTGTCTCATCCCACAAGATCAACGGCCCACAAGGAGCCGGCGCGCTGATTCTGGACAAGCGGGTTGATATACGGCCATTGCTTCTCGGCGGCGGGCAGGAAAAAGGTCTGCGTAGCGGCACAGAAAATGTTGCCGCGATTGCAGGGTTTGGCGCGGCCTGCGAACTCGTCAGCCGCGAGTTATTGCAACGCACTGCCTTGCTAAGGCAAATGCGTGACCGCCTAGAAAACGGAATCAGCGCTCTGGGCGCAGTGATATTTGGCAAGGAAAGTGAACGACTACCCAATACCAGCTTTTTTGCATTTCCCGGAGTGGAAGGCGAAACCTTGGTTATGGCAATGGATCGTAAGGGGTATGCAATTGCGAGCGGCTCAGCTTGTTCCAGTGACAGCACAGAACCCAGCCATGTCTTGCTGGCGATGGGCTTAGAACCAGACATCGCTCGTGGCGCAATACGCGTCAGCTTCGGTGGAGGTAACAACATGGATCAGGTCGAGGGCTTTTTACTCACCCTGAAGAATGAATTAGTGCGATTGAGGCAGCTCACTGCAATCGCCGTATGAAAATTTTGAATTGATTGAGACGAAAACATGACAGTACACACACCCATTTACCTTGATTACTCGGCAACTACACCGACTGATCCACGTGTGGCCGAAAAGATGATCCCTTTTCTGACCGAGCATTTTGGCAACCCTGCATCCCGCAGCCATTCTTTCGGCTGGGTTGCAGAAAAGGCCGTAGAAAATGCACGTGAAGAAGTGGCAAAACTGGTGAATGCCGACCCGCGCGAAATCGTATGGACTTCAGGTGCCACTGAGTCAAACAATCTCGCCATCAAAGGTGCTGCCAACTTTTACAGCGGCAAAGGCAAGCACATCATCACCGTGCAAACTGAGCACAAGGCTGTGCTGGATGCTGTGCGTGAACTGGAACGCGTCGGGTTCGAAGCCACTTATTTGGCACCAGAGCCAAACGGCTTGATAGATATCGAGAAATTTAAGGCTGCAATTCGCCCTGATACCGTACTGGCGTCCGTGATGCTGGTTAACAATGAAATAGGCGTTATTCAGGATATCGAAGCCATAGGCAATCTCTGCCGTGAGCATGGCGTGATCTTCCATGTAGACGCAGCTCAAGCAACTGGCAAGGTCGCTATCGACCTGGAAAAACTACCAGTTGACCTGATGAGCTTCTCTGCACACAAAACCTATGGTCCCAAGGGTATAGGCGCACTGTACGTAAGACGCAAACCACGTGTACGTATTGAGGCACAGATGCATGGCGGCGGCCATGAGCGTGGCATGCGCTCCGGCACACTGGCTACTCACCAGATCGTCGGCATGGGCGAAGCTTTCCGCATCGCCCGCGAAGAAATGGAACTTGAGAATGCCCGTATTCGTCGCCTGCGTGACCGACTGCTGGCAGGTCTACAAGAAATTGATGAAGTGTATGTGAATGGCGACATGAAGCAACGTGTGCCGCACAACCTCAACATCAGCTTCAATTTCGTAGAAGGTGAATCGCTGATAATGGCAGTCAAGGATATTGCCGTATCATCCGGCTCAGCTTGCACTTCAGCTAGCCTGGAACCATCTTATGTATTGCGTGCTCTGGGCCGATCCGACGAACTGGCACACAGCTCCATCCGCTTCTCCATCGGCCGTTTCACGACTGAAGAAGAGGTGGATTACACCATCGCATTGATGAAGAGCAAGATTGGCAAATTGCGTGAACTTTCCCCACTTTGGGAAATGCACTTAGAGGGTATCGATCTGTCCAAAGTAGAGTGGGCAGCACACTAAAAGGAGTTTTAAGATGGCATATTCAGACAAAGTATTAGACCACTACGAGAATCCGCGTAACGTGGGTTCACTTGACAAGAACGACCCAAATGTAGGTACCGGCATGGTCGGCGCACCTGCATGCGGGGACGTCATGAAATTACAAATCAAGGTCAATGATAGCGGCATTATTGAAGATGCAAAATTCAAGACATATGGCTGCGGTTCAGCAATCGCATCAAGCTCATTAGTTACTGAATGGCTCAAAGGTAAGTCATTGGATCAGGCGGCTGAAATCAAGAACTCAGCCATTGCTGAAGAATTAGCTTTGCCACCAGTGAAGATTCATTGCTCGGTACTGGCAGAAGACGCTATCAAGGCTGCAGTCGCCGATCTGAAATCCAAGCAGCCTTCAAGCAAGGAAGCCGCTTAACCATGGCGATCACCCTAACTGAAGTAGCTGCTGGCCGTGTACAAAAATTCCTTGCCAACCGTGGCAAAGGCATAGGGTTACGTTTGGGTGTTAAAACCACCGGCTGCTCAGGTATGGCTTATACGCTGGAGTTCGTCGATGAGATGCAACCAGAAGACATGGCGTTCGAGAGTCATGGCGTTAAGGTGATTGTTGATCCCAAGAGTCTGGTTTACATCGATGGCACCGAACTGGATTTCACCAAAGAAGGCCTGAATGAAGGTTTCAAGTTCAACAACCCTAACGTCAAGGACGAATGTGGTTGCGGTGAAAGTTTTACGGTTTAAGTTAGGCCAATTCCCTTAGACCTGCCCGACGGCACTGTCAGCAGTGCCTTTTTGATTCAGAATAGTCCATGCCCAACCACTTCGATCTGCTAAACCTGCCTGCCAGCTACGCTATAGATACCAGCCTGCTGGAACAGCATTATCGCAAGTTGCAGGCTGAAGTACACCCGGATCGTTTCGTCACTGCAAGCCCTAGTGAACGTCTGCAATCCATGCAAATCGCCACGCAGGCGAACGAAGCTTACCTGACATTAAAAAAACCAAGCGCCCGCGCCCGTTACCTGTTGCAACTAAAAGGCATAGATACGCAGGAAGAAAGCAATACAGCGATGCCTGCTGATTTCCTCATGCAGCAGATGGAGTGGCGTGAAATGGCAGAAGACGCCAAGGCCGACCAAGATATTGGCAGCCTTGAAAACCTGCTGAAAGATATGCGCAAAACCGCACAATCACTGGAATCAGCGCTGCATCAATACCTTGATGAACAGAATGATTTGCAAGCAGCTGCACAAAGCGTACGCAAGCTGAGTTTTATTGAAAAAATCAGCGAAGATATCAAAAATACTATAGAAGCGATTGAAGACTCGATCGCATAGAAACTACGCATTATGGCCCTATTACAGATTGCAGAACCAGGTATGAGCGCAGCTCCCCACCAGCACAAGCTGGCTGTGGGTATAGATCTTGGCACTACCAATTCTCTGGTTGCCACCGTCAAAAGCGGAATGAGTACTGTGCTTCATGATGAACAAGGACATGCCCTGCTGCCCTCCGTAGTCCGCTACTTGGAAGATGGTACAGTAGAAGTAGGCCATAGCGCTCAGGCCATGCAAAGTGAGGACCCGAAGAACACGATTATTTCGGCCAAACGCTTCATGGGACGTGGCCTGAAAGATATCCCGGACATCACGCATATCCCCTATCGCTTTATCGATACGCCAGGTATGGTGCAGATCGAAACCCGTGCCGGTATTAAAAGCCCAGTGGAAATCTCAGCCGAGATACTAAAATCGCTGAAAATTCGCGCAGAAAAAGGCCTGGGAGGTGAGCTGACGGGTGCGGTAATTACTGTCCCCGCCTACTTTGATGATGCACAACGTCAGGCCACCAAAGATGCTGCGCGTTTGGCTGGCCTCACTGTATTACGCCTATTGAACGAGCCTACTGCCGCTGCGGTCGCCTATGGTCTGGATAACGCAGCCGAAGGCGTTTATGTGATTTACGATCTGGGCGGTGGCACTTTCGATATTTCCATCCTACGCCTCAGCAAAGGCGTTTTCGAGGTTTTGGCAACCAACGGCGACTCCGCTCTGGGGGGTGATGATTTCGATCACCGGCTGTTCTGCTGGATACTTGAGCAATCCAAACAACCACCACTCAATCAGGCAGACACCCGCCTGCTATTAACCAAGGCACGCGAAGCCAAGGAATGGCTGAGCGAAAACCCTGAAGCCCAGATCACAGTGGTTTTGAGCACCAATGCACTGGTCAACGTCAAGGTTACCGCCAAGCAGTTTGTAGAAATGACGCAGCATCTGGTGAACAAGACCCTTAACCCCAGCCGCAAAGCGCTACGCGATGCGGGTCTGGATTCTTCTGAGGTCAAGGGTGTCGTACTGGTCGGCGGCGCTACTCGCATGCCCCACATTCGCCATGCGGTGGCTGAGTTCTTTGGGCAAGAACCGTTGACCAATCTTGACCCGGACAAAGTAGTTGCACTTGGTGCCGCTATCCAAGCCAATGTACTTGCCGGCAATCGTAGCGAAAACGACCTGCTGCTGCTGGATGTCATCCCGCTCTCGCTGGGGCTTGAAACCATGGGTGGATTGACAGAAAAAGTCATTCCGCGTAATTCCACATTACCAGTGGCACGTGCACAGGATTTCACTACATTCAAGGACGGGCAAACCGCCATGAGTATCCACGTTGTGCAAGGCGAACGCGAACTGGTGAGCGATTGCCGCTCGCTGGCGCGCTTTGAATTACGAGGGATACCCCCAATGGCCGCTGGTGCTGCACGTATCCGCGTCACTTTCCAAGTAGATGCAGACGGCCTGCTCTCGGTCACCGCACGCGAGCAAACCAGCGGCGTTGAGGCCAACATCGTGGTGAAACCCTCTTACGGGCTTAGCGAAGACGAGATCACCAATATGCTTAAGGCATCGTTCTCTTCTGCCGAAACAGACAAACAGGCGCGCGCCCTGCGTGAAGCACAAGTTGAAGCTTCCAGAATCATTGAGGCCGTGAATGCTGCGCTTGATAAAGACGGCATACTGCTCACAACTAGCGAAATGGATAGCTTAAAATCACAAATTGCAGCGCTTGAAAACACAGCCAAAGGTGATGACAGCCAAGCCATATTGAAGGCAGTAGACGCACTTAACCATGCCACCGAGGCATTTGCCGCAAAACGCATGGATGCATCTATCAAGCAGGCATTGGCGGGACAAAATTTGAACACACTGGATATTTAATTTTATGCCGCAAATCATCGTACTACCCCATGTTGAACTATGCCCGGACGGAGCAGCATTTGATGCCAAACCAGGCATGTCCATCTGCGACAACCTGCTAGAACAGGATATAGATATAGACCATGCCTGCGACAAGGTATGTGCATGCACCACATGCCACGTTATCGTCCGCGAGGGTTACAAGAGCCTGAATGCAGCTGAGGAAAAAGAAGAAGACCTGTTGGATAAGGCTTGGGGACTGGAGCCTAATTCCCGCCTATCTTGCCAGGCCATCGTTGGTAATCAAGATCTGGTTGTGGAGATTCCCAAATATTCGATCAACATGGCCAAGGAAGGCCATCGTTAAACTGATATCTGCTAATAGCAAGGCATTGACAGCCCCAATAAAAAAGCCCGCCTAAGCGGGCTTTTTTATTGCTTGATATCCAAGTTTTAGAACATCAGCTGCGTACGGAACAAGAGTGCCTTTTCCTTGGTTTCACGATCGCCGTTCACCAAGATACCAGTTGCACCACCCACCGCATCATTGAACTCGGTGGTCATGTAGTCAAGCATGAACTTGACATGTGCGTTAGGCACAAACTTGATACCTGTCGTCCAAGTGTCAGCCTTGGCATAACCTGCTGCCAAACCAGTCAAAGCTGCATTTGGTTTGGAAAAATCACTTGCGTCAAACTTGCTATAACGTGCACCGATTTCCCATGCACCACCCTTGAGTGTTGCAGGGTCAAAGTCGGTCTTGGGCTTGAGCGCGCCAAAAGCACCATCCTTGTAACGCTCGGCCCAGGTTTCACCTGTGATAGTCCACAGCGCTTGGGCATACCAAGTGTTGATATCCTCATCCACGCTCTGTGTTGCAGTCGCCTTGTAGTCAAAACCGGCCTTCAGCCATTGAGTCTGAAACTTGAAAGGACCATAAGCAGCTGCACCTTCCAAGCCAAGACGGCTGCGGTCGATCGCATTGCTAACATTGGCAATCGGCGCAATGTTTGGCGCGTCAAAGAAGGTTACGCCACGCGCTTCTGTACGACGGTCACCGCCGAATGCAGCTTCACCATCACTCTTGGAAACATCGCCCTTGGCATAAGCAAGACCAGCATGCAGCACCATGTTCTTGTTATCCATGATCTCAGCGAGGTTGGCAGTCACACGACCGATCACATCCTTGCTATCAACACTGACGTCGGTCTCAGTACCGTTTTGTCCATTACCGTTCGACAAAGCCAGTCCATAAGTCACACCTTTGATCGGGCTGCCGTGAACCATGCTACCGATTTCCTTGGCTGGGATATAGGCATCAACAAAGCTACGCTCAACAAAGTCGATGTTGTTGGAGCTGGTCAGTTGTTCCAGGCTGAAAGGCATCTTGAATTGACCAAAACGGAACTGCACTGGCTTCCACCAGGCAACGTTCAAGTAACCGACATCCAGTACTGGTGCGCCACCTGTGCCATTGAATACGATTTCACCAGAATAGTAATCGCCAAACTTGAATTTAGTACCAAGACGCGCACGACGTACATCAAATGTATCCGATCCGTTGGCGCCTGGAGCAACGGCGCCGCTGTTACTGTCGTTATAGTCATAAGTTCTTGAATCAAAGTGCAGACGACCATTCACTGCCAGACTGTTCTTGCCATCACCACTTTCAAGTACGATACCGTCCTTGTATTTCGCAGAAATCGCGGATTTCTTTTTCTCTTCAGCAGCTTCTTTTTCACCCGTACGGCCACGCATAATCAACGCGCCTTCTTCTTCAGTCAGCACGCCTTTAGCAATCAAGGCATTCAGGATATCGTCTGTAGAGTCAGCCATGGCATTCGCGCCAAAGCCCAATAAAATGGCACCTGAGACCGCTGCACAGATACCGCGTAATTTGATGTTTTGCATGAATCGCTCCTAAGTTTTAACCAAAAGGTTTGTTAATTGCTTAACACGGAAGCGATTCTGATTCCCTAATGTGACAATTTAATGACAAAGATGACACTTATGACAAAACGATGAAATGAAACTTTAATGTCATTATTTTGTTGTATTTTTGCAACTAATTTGTCATAAATAAAAAAACCCGATGCACTTGCATCGGGTTTTATCTATCGCAAAAAAATGACTCTCTAGTTTTCGAGCCGCATATGCGGGAAGAGAATGACATCGCGGATGCTAGCGCTATCAGTCAACAACATGACTAGGCGGTCAATACCAATACCACAGCCGCCTGTGGGCGGCATGCCGTATTCCAGTGCGCGAATAAAGTCTGCATCGTAATACATAGCCTCATCATCCCCAGCTTCTTTGGCAGCAACTTGAGCATGGAAACGTGCTGCCTGATCCTCGGCATCGTTCAGCTCGCTGAAGCCATTAGCAATCTCACGACCAGTGATGAATAACTCAAACCGCTCCGTGATCTCCGGGCTACTGTCAGATGCTCTGGCCAAAGGCGAGACTTCAACCGGGTAATCAATAATATAAGTCGGCTCCCACAATTGCGACTCCGCAGTCTCTTCAAACAAGGCAAGCTGCAATGCGCCCAAGCCAGCATGTGCAAATGCCTCTACGCCGAACTTCTTTAGCTCTTTGCGCAGAAAATCTGCATCATTCAATTGCTCAAGCCCATATTGTGGTGCGTATTTCTGTATCGCCTGCACAATGGTCAAACGCTGGAATGGTTTACTGAAGTCTATCTCGCGGCCCTGATATTCAACCACTGCAGTGCCGCAAGCAGCCAATGCAGCTGCCCGGATACAGTCCTCTGTGTAATCCATCAGCCACTTGTAATCTGTATAAGCAGCATAAAACTCCATCATGGTGAATTCTGGATTATGACGAACACTCACCCCCTCATTGCGGAAGTTGCGATTAATCTCGAATACACGCTCAAAACCACCTACCACCAGACGCTTCAAATAAAGTTCTGGCGCGATACGCATGAACATCTGCATGTCTAGCGCATTGTGGTGTGTAATAAAAGGCTTGGCAGAGGCGCCTCCTGGGATCGGGTGCAACATGGGAGTTTCAACCTCCATGAACTCATTGCCCAGCATAAAGTTACGGATAGCTGCCACAATCTTACTGCGTGCAATAAAGGTGTTCCGGGTATCTTCAGAAACAATCAAATCGACATAACGCTGGCGATATTTCATTTCCTGATCACTCAGTCCATGGAATTTCTCAGGAAGTGGGCGAATCGCCTTGGTTAAAAGACGCAGCTCTGTCACTTTAACGGACAACTCACCAGTTTTGGTTTTGAACAAGGTGCCGGAAGCACCGAGGATGTCACCCAAATCCCATTTTTTAAAAGCTTCGTAGAGTTCTTCGCCCAGATTATCGCGGGTAATGAAAAGCTGGATACGGCCTGATTTATCCTGCACAGTTGCAAAACTCGCTTTACCCATGACGCGCTTCAGCATCATGCGCCCCGCTATTTTCACACTGATCGCTAGCGGCTCCAGCTCTTCAGCTGATTTATCTGCATATTCTGCATGGCAATCGGAGGCTTTGTGTTCGGGTTTGAAATCATTTGGGAAAGCCACACCCTTTTCACGAATCGCTTTGAGCTTCTCACGGCGCTCGGCAATCACGTGGTTTTCGTCAACATGGGTAATTTCTGTTGTATTAGTTGCGTCGGTCACGCTTAAACTCCCTGCTTTAAACTCTCTGTAATAAATGGATCTAGGTCTCCATCCAGCACACCCTGTGTGTTGCCGATTTCAACGTTGGTACGCAAATCCTTGATACGCGATTGATCCAGCACATAACTGCGAATCTGATGCCCCCAGCCAATATCAGTCTTGGCATCTTCCAGCGCTTGTTTCTCTTCGTTACGCTTTCTGAGTTCCAGATTGTAGAGGGCGCCCTTCAGCATATTCATTGCCTCTTCACGGTTACGATGCTGCGAACGGTCATTCTGGCATTGCACAACCGTATTAGTTGGCAAGTGTGTGATACGTACCGCTGAATCTGTCTTGTTAATATGCTGGCCACCTGCACCACTAGCACGATACGTGTCGATACGCAGGTCAGCTGGATTGATATCGATTTGGATGGAGTCATCCACCTCAGGAAAAATCTGCACACTGGCAAAACTGGTATGACGTTTGGCATTGGAATCGAACGGCGATTTGCGCACCAAACGATGTACACCGCTTTCGGTGCGCAAAGTACCGTAGGCGTAGTCTCCGGTTACCTTGATAGAAGCCCCCTTGATTCCAGCGATATCACCTTCAGACTCTTCCAGTATTTCTACTTTAAAACCTTTGCGCTCGGTGTAGCGCAAATACATGCGCAAAAGCATACCTGCCCAATCTTGGGCTTCGGTACCACCAGAACCAGACTGGAACTCAATAAAGCAGTTATTGGCGTCCATAGGTCCAGAGAACATGCGGCGGAACTCCATCTCGGCCACCTGCTTCTCAATAGCGAGCGAATCCTGTTCTATACTCAGCAGGGTGTTATCGTCATTCTCTTCACGCGCCATCTCAAACAACTCAAGACTATCGTTCAGATTATTCTCTAGTGACTGCAAGGTATTGACGACGACTTCGAGGTCGCGTTTCTCCTTACCCAGCTTTTGTGCCTTCTCGGCGTTATTCCAGATATTTGGATCTTCTAAAAGACCATTGACCTCTTCGAGACGTTGCGACTTAGTCTCAAAGTCAAAGATACCCCCGTAGGGCTTGGTGGCGATCGACAAGATCATGCAGTCGGTTTGAAATAAGATTGAGTTGTTCGGCTTCCATTTACT
>CAYXMC010000030.1:0-11221 GCA_964466095.1 uncultured Methylophilaceae bacterium
CAACGAAAGGATTTCAATATGAATACCCTGCAATTCAATCTACTGGCTACCCTGATTCTTGGCATGAGTATGACCATTCTGGTCGCTAATGGCATAGAGCAATTTACCGAGATGCCTATCCCGGCGTGGGGCAAGATCAAATAAAACTGCAGTTGTAGTGACACCTGCGCAAGCTAAAGGCTCACAGTGATGTGAGCCTTTTTTGTTTGTAGATTATCTGCTGACTAAGAACTAATGTTTTTAGTATGTGCCGCCCAGAAGGCGCACCGTTATTCGCTTGCAGAGCAGGCTGGTGAAGCCCATGGATATTGGCTTTCGGGGCATATGTTTTTGTAGGGATTGAGTATGGAAATACGCATAAGGTTTTGCGCTACCGACTCAATTAGTAATCAAACATGAATGGCAATGTGGATAAAATTGTTGCGGAATATTGTTATGAAAACAAAAACGGCCCACATTGCTGTGAGCCGTCTTGCTAGAATACGTTGGTGGGAGATCGGGGGGTCGAACCCCGGACAAACGGATTAAGAGTCCGCTGCTCTACCAACTGAGCTAATCTCCCGTGAAGGACGCGCATTATCAATATAAAGTGCTTGCCTGTCAACCACTGAAACAACAACCACACTATATCCGGAACTTGCAGCAATGAATATTTCAGTTATCAATAGTCAGCCATTCAGCGATCAAAAGCCGGGCACTTCGGGCCTGCGCAAAAAGGTGCCGGTTTTTCAGCAGCCGCATTACCTTGAGAATTTTGTCCAGAGCATTTTCGATACGATCAATATACCCGCTGGTGCTACGCTGACACTGGGAGGAGATGGTCGTTACTATAACCGCGAAGCTATCCAGATTATTCTGAAAATGGCTGCTGCCAACGGGTTCTCCCGTGTTCTGGTAGGGCAGGGAGGCATACTTTCTACTCCGGCTGCTTCCAACATCATTCGTAAATATCAAACTTATGGCGGCATTATTCTTTCGGCCAGCCATAACCCAGGTGGTCCCAATGCGGATTTTGGTATTAAGTACAACACAGCCAATGGCGGCCCGGCACCAGAAAAAGTGACTGAGGCAATCTTTAGTCGCAGTAAAACGATTACCCAATACAAGATTTTGCAAGCACCGGATGTGGATCTGGATACTCTGGGTACGAGCAATCTGGGGGCTATGCAGGTAGAGGTCATCAATGCGGTGGATGATTATGCGGAGTTGATGGAGTCGCTGTTCGATTTTGCTGCGATTCGCCAGCTACTCGCCAGCGGCTTCCGCATGAAATTTGATGCCATGCATGCGGTCACTGGCCCATATGCTACTGAGATCTTTGTTAAGCGACTTGGTGCTCCTGCAGATAGTGTCATGAACGCCATCCCCTTGCCGGACTTTGGCGATGGTCATCCCGATCCTAACCTGACTTATGCCCATGACTTGGTGGAGCTACTGTATGGGGATGATGCGCCGGATTTTGGTGCTGCATCCGATGGTGATGGTGATCGCAATATGATTCTGGGAAAACGATTCTTTGTGACGCCTTCGGACAGCTTGGCGCTGATAGCAGCGAACGCAACGATAGTGCCGGGTTACAAGAACGGCCTGAGTGGGGTAGCGCGCTCCATGCCAACGAGCGCTGCGGTTGATCGTGTTGCCGAATATCTCGGTATTCCGTGCTATGAAACACCCACTGGCTGGAAATTTTTTGGCAACTTGATGGATGCTGGCAAAGTGGCTCTGTGCGGTGAAGAGAGTTTTGGAACCGGCTCTGACCATGCGCGCGAGAAAGATGGCCTGTGGGCAGTATTGTTCTGGTTGAACATTTTGGCTATCAAGCGGCAGCCGGTAGAAACGCTCATGATGCGCCACTGGTTTCAGTTCGGTCGAAATGTATATTCACGTCATGATTATGAGGCGATTCCCACGGAGGCTGCGAATGGCGTGATGCAGCATCTGAAAGACAGCTTTGCCAGCCTGCCCGGGCAGCAGCTAGGCAGCTATACGGTGAAAGAATGTGATGACTTTTCTTACACAGACCCGATAGACGGCAGCCTGAGCAAAGGGCAGGGTTTACGTATCTTGTTTAGCGATGGGTCGCGTATTGTTTTCCGCCTTTCTGGTACTGGTACTGAAGGGGCAACAATACGCATTTATCTGGAAGCATTCGAGCGTGATGAGAGCAAGCATGGCTTGGATGCGCAAGTGGCCTTGGCTGAAATGATTTCGATTGCTTTGCAACTTTCAGAGCTTAAGGAAAGAACAGGCCGAGACACGCCAACTGTGATTACATGATTTTGATACCAGCGCGGAAGATTAAAAATAAAGATAGAGGTTGCTAGGATGGCATTTGATATCAAGCAGATTGGATCGCTGGCGCTAAAGGTTGGTCGGTTTAATGCAATCTTGATAGTGACAGTGATATCTATTTTGTTATCAGTGATATTTACTATCCTGATAACGCTATTCACCAGTGCTTTAGATTTGCCCCACTTGGATTGGCGTGTTGTGATTGGCACTGCTATTACAGTTCCATTATTGGTTGCCCCAATTGTGAGTTATGGTCTTATTGACCTGTTGTTTAAAATTCACAAGCTGGAAGCAGAAATGCGAGATTTAGCAACGACAGACAGCTTGACCGGTTTGCTGAATCGCAATGCCATTATTACCAGAGCTGACCAACTACACCAACTAGCCCAGCGCGAATTGCAACCTCTTGTGATGTTTATGCTGGATTTGGATTATTTCAAAAAGATTAATGATCAGTATGGTCATGCGGCCGGCGATAAAGTTCTCAAAGAATTTGGCTTGATACTTAAACAAAATTCACGGGCTAGTGATCTGGTAGGCAGGATAGGTGGTGAGGAGTTTCTGTTTTTTATGTTTGGTGAAACTCTGGAGTTAGCTACTTTTTTCACAGAAAGAATACATGCGGCCTTGCGCGAGAAAGTCTTTGAATATGAAGGCCGTAACTTTTATATGACCGCCAGTATCGGAGTAACAAATATGCCATCAGGTGTCGTTGTGCCTTTGGATGAATTGCTATGTCAGGCTGATAAGGCTCTATATAAAGCTAAAAATGCGGGCAGAAACCAAACAGCTCTATTTGCAGAGCTTATTTCATCACATTGCGAGCCTGCTTTATAACCAGGCATAAATTTAGCGGGCGATTACTCATTCACCTGCTTGATCGTCATTTCTCCGCGAAACAAGCGCACATCCATGCGCCCCAGGAAAGACATTCCCAGTAGCACATCACCATTCAGGCCAGGGGCAATCATTGCGGCAACATCTCTGGCTTCTACACCACCCAACTTAACAGAGTTTAAGCGGGTGGCATAAGATACTGTATTGCCGTTAGCTGTTTCTGTGCTAACAGCTGCATGGCTTTGCAAACCTAGTTGTTGGGCTAATTTGGGTGAAATGGCAACGCCTGTTGCGCCGGTATCTACCAGCACATCCACTTTTTTGCCATTGATTAAGGCTTCGGCGCGGTAATGTCCATCTCTTCCACGCTGTAATACGACTGTATGACTGCTGCCCAGATCATCCAAGCGGTTTGGGTTCAGAATGCTATCCATCAGGTAGTAGATGGTACCTGCCAGTAGTAGCCAGACTACAATCCAGATTGTCTTGCCCATATTGATTAAAACGGCAGCTCCGCATTGGGGGCTGCTGCCAGAATCACCTCGCGGAAGGTGTTCTGTATGCGCTGCAGCGCCTCTTGATTGTCAGCCTCAAAGCGCAGCACGATGACTGGCGTGGTGTTGGAAGGACGCATTAGGCCAAAGCCATCCGGGTATTCCACTCGCAAGCCATCAATCGTGATGACTTCTGTAGCGCCAGCAAATTGTGCGGTTTTTTGCAGTTCAGCGATCAGGGCGTGTGGTTCGCCCTCTTTCATTTTGATGTGTTGTTCCGGCGTGCTGACGCTATCCGGGAGGGCATTCAATGCAGCAGATGGGTCGTCAAAATGGCTGAGTATTTCCAGCAAACGGGCGCCAGAGTATAGCCCGTCATCAAAACCGAACCAGCGCTCCTTAAAAAATACATGACCGCTCATTTCACCTGCCAGTGCGGAGCCGGTTTCCTTCATTTTGGATTTCACCAGAGAGTGCCCTGTTTTCCACATGAGCGGCACGCCACCTCGCGCCTTGATCCAAGGTGCCAGATTGCGACTGGATTTAACGTCATAGATGATGGTGGCGCCTTTTTCACGTTTAAGCACATCTTCTGCAAACAGCAGTAGCTGACGATCAGGGTAAATAATGTTGCCGTCTTTAGTAACAACGCCAAGACGGTCGCCGTCACCATCAAAGGCAAGCCCCAACTCGCTGTCGTTTTGCTTGAGTGCTGCGATCAAATCTTCCAGATTTTCCGGTACGGAAGGGTCAGGGTGATGATTGGGGAAATGGCCGTCTACTTCACAGAACAGTTCCTGCACTTCGCAACCGATGGCACGATATAACGGGCCGGCAAATGCACCAGGCACGCCATTGCCGCAATCGACGGTGATTTTCATAGGGCGCGATAATTTGATGTCTGACTTGATGCGTGCAATATAAGCAGGGGCGATATCGTGAGTGCTTTCCTCGCCATTACCATGACTGAAGTCTTGTTGCTCTATGCGCAGACGCAAGCTTTGTATCGTCTCGTTGGAGAGCGTTTCTCCAGCAAGGACCATCTTCAAGCCGTTATAGTCAGGCGGGTTGTGGCTGCCGGTAACCATGACACCACTGTTTGTGCCCAGATGATGTGCGGCAAAATAGACCATGGGCGTAGCGACTAGCCCCAGATTGATCACGTTGATTCCGCTTATACGTATACCGCGAGACAGCGCAGCGGCTAGATCGGGGCCTGATAATCTGCCATCGTAGCCTATGCAGATGGCTTGTTGCTGTCTTAGTTTGGCTTCGCTGCCGATTGCCAGACCGATTGCTTCGACAATTTCTGGAGTCAGCGTTTTGCCAACGATGCCGCGTATGTCATAAGCCTTGAAAATTTCTTTTGGTATTAACATGTTTCGGTGATCCGTATTGATTTAATGGGACATGAAAAATTCGAATATACGTGAAGCAAGCCAGTCATGACCAGTGCTGAATAGTTGGTTGGCAAAGCCGACATGGCCGCCTTGCGCCGGAAATTCCAGCAATATGTTCTCAGGGAGTGCTTCCCGATCCGGAAGGCAACTGGCTGGCAAAAAGGGATCATTGACAGCATTGATGAGTAATGTTGGCATTTGAATTCGAGATAATCTGGGCATGCTGCTGCACTTTGACCAGTAGTCGTCAACATTCTCGAATCCATGCAAGGGGGCAGTAAACCGATCATCGAATTCACGCAATGTGCTAGCAGATGCAATACGCTCAGCTGACAAATTGAGTTTGAATTGCTGGATCATTCTTAGCGCCTTGGGTTTAAGCGTTTTCAGAAATATCTTTGTGTAGAAGCGATTAAATCCACGGCCAAGAGCGTCTCCCGTAGCTGCCAAATCGAAGGGAGTCGAGACTGAGCAGGCTGACTTTATGATGTTCATCGAACTCATGGGGTGTTCTGCAAGCCAATTCAATAAGGTATTGCCTCCCAGAGATACACCCACTGCATGGATGCCAAGAAATCCGTGCGCATTCAACCGTTTCAGTACCCAGTCGATTTCTGCGGTATCACCACCGTGATAGCTTCTTGGTTTGCGGTTATGGCATCCGCCGCATCCGCGAAAATGAACGACTACTCCATTCCAGCCCAATCGTTTTGCACTCGACATAATCCTTAGTGCGTAATGGGAACGGGAATTGCCTTCCAAGCCGTGAAAAAGTACTACTAGAGGTTGGTCCTTTTGACCGTCTATCCAATCAAGGGCAATGATGTCGCCATCAGGGGTATCCCAGTGTTGCCGCCTGTATTTAAGCTTGGGGACGGGTAATCCAAGCGCAGGCAGTATCGTCTGCAAATGTTGGTTAGGAAGCCAGCCTGGTGCATGGTATGTACTTGCCATTCAGCTTATTCTGCTTCCTCTATCCATGCCATTTGAATCGCTTCCAGTATCTTTTCGCCACATTTTTCCGGGTCGTCATCAAAATCCTCAAGATCCTGTACCCATTGGTAAAGATCGGTAAAGCGTATGGTTTTGGGGTCAATATCGGGATGCTGGTCAAAAAGCTCTTCGGCGATGCGCTGTGTATCTGTCCATTTCATGATCTATTCCTTGGTATTGCAGGGTTGCGTTGTCGGGATTATAGGACGCCAAGAAAGGATGCAGAAGAAAAAAAGACCGCCGTCATGAAGATCGGATAAGACATGACGGCGGATCTCAGGGGAGCGATATGGAGATAAGCGCTACAGACCAAATGTTGCAAACCTTGTGCCAGCTTCTAAGTCTATGAAAAATAATAAAGTGTTTGTTTCTGTGGCGCGATTGGTGTTGGTTAGGCATAACCAGTTGGCTGTATACAGCCAACCTGCGTGAAGCGGTCTACTATGTTAAAATCCTGTTTTTGAATTCATTTAGTCTTGAGAAAGCACTTTTATGTTTAGCACGGCAAAAACCCTTAGCATTGTTGACCCAGACCTCTGGAAGCAGGTTGAAGCAGAGCGTCATCGTCAGGATGAACACATTGAGCTGATTGCATCAGAAAACTACACCAGCCCTGCAGTCATGCAGGCGCAAGGTTCGCAGCTCACCAACAAATATGCAGAGGGTTATCCCGGTAAACGTTTTTACGGCGGTTGTGAGTTTGTTGATCAGGTAGAACAGTTGGCGATTGACCGTGTCAAGCAGCTTTACGGCGCAGAATATGCCAATGTCCAACCACACTCTGGTTCGCAAGCCAATCAGGCCGTGTATTTCTCTATTCTCAAGCCCGGCGATACGGTGATGGGTATGAACTTGGGTCACGGCGGTCACCTGACCCACGGTTCCCCGGCCAATTTGTCTGGCAAGCTGTTCAACATCGTGCCTTACGGTCTAAATGAAAAAGAAGAGATCGACTATGATGAGATGGAGCGTATTGCCGTTGAGTGCAAGCCCAAGTTGCTGATTGGCGGTGCGAGCGCCTATGCCTTGCGTTTTGATTGGGCGCGCATGGCTGAGATCGCGAAGAAGGTCGGTGCTTATTTTATGGTGGATATGGCGCACTACTCCGGCCTTATTGCTGCTGGCGTTTACCCCAACCCGGTGCCGCACGCTGATTTTGTAACTTCGACCACCCATAAAACCCTGCGTGGCCCTCGTGGCGGTATTATTCTGGCTAAGGCTGAATTTGAAAAATCATTGAATTCCAACGTCTTCCCATCTTTGCAAGGTGGCCCGCTGATGCATGTGATCGCTGGTAAGGCAGTGGCTTTCCTCGAAGCGTTGCAGCCTGAGTTCAAAACTTATCAGGAACAAGTATTGAAGAATGCCAGTGTCATGGCGCAAACCTTAGCTGAGCGTGGCCTGCGTATCATCTCCGGCCGCACTGAATCACATGTGTTTCTGGTAGATCTGCGTCCCAAAGGTTTGACCGGTAAGGCTGCTGATGCCTATCTCGGGCAGGCACATATTACCGTCAACAAGAATGCGATTCCTAACGACCCGGAAAGCCCGTTTGTGACTTCTGGTATTCGTATCGGGTCCCCTGCTATCACTACGCGCGGTTTCAAGGAAGAAGAGGCCAAGCTCGTCGCGAACCTGATTGCCGATGTGCTGGATAACCCGACAGACGAAAGCGTGATTGCCGCAACCAAGGCCAAGGTGCATGCCTTGACTTCCCGTTTCCCTGTATACGGTGCATAAGCAGTGAAATGTCCGTTTTGCGGTGCTGACGATACTCAGGTGATTGATTCTCGCGTCAATGACGAGGGTAATTCAATACGCCGACGTCGTCGCTGTGGTGGCTGCGACAAGCGGTTTACGACATATGAAACTGCCGAGTTGCATCTGCCGCAGGTGGTCAAGCAAAACGGTAATCGGGAGGAATTCGACCGCGAAAAGTTGCGGCTCTCCTTCTCCCGCGCTTTGCACAAGCGTCCGGTGCCTACTGAGTATGTAGACCGTGCACTTGATCATATCGTACAGAAACTGCTGGCCAGGGGTGAGCGCGAAATCCCGGCGCGTGACCTTGGTGAAAGCGTGATGCAGGAGCTCCGTTTGATGGATAAGGTAGCCTATATTCGGTTTGCCTCAGTCTATCGCAGCTTTCAGGATGTGGACGATTTCAATGATGTTATTCGCGATCTCGACTAGATCGTTTCTATGAGGTGAGCCATGAGCACAGAGCAAGGTCAAAGCCGGATTTTAAAAATCATCAGCCTGATCTGCCTTGTCAGCTTTGTGCTTGCAGTTATTATCACTATTGTTTTCTTTACCTGGTGGGGCAATAAAGACCGCTTTGTTTTTGGTAAGGAAAAGTTTGATCAAGTTGCCTGGATCACCGCTAATAGCCATCCCGAGAAAAGCTGCCACCGTGGAGATATGGCTTACGATCTCCAGCAGAATATTCTTTTTCCAGGTGCACCCCGCGACAAAGTCATGATGTTGCTAGGGCGTCCAACTTGGGAAGAAGAAAATCAGATTGAGTACGATCTTGGCAGTTGCATGCATGTCATTCACGGTTTGCGGCTGTTTTTCAATCAAGATAACCAGTTAACGCATAGTCGTATAGTTCAACATTGAGCATGGTGCAGCATTGAATGGATGCAGTACTAAAGTCCGCCCAAATGTCCAATTTCACCATTACAGATCATCAATTTATGGCTGAGGCCTTGCGGCTGGCCGAGCAAGGTATTTACAGCACTACACCCAATCCACGTGTTGGTTGCGTCATTGTCAAAGATGGTGTGATTGTTGGCCGCGGCGCGCACATCAAGGCTGGTGAGCCGCATGCAGAAGTACATGCCCTGCGCGAAGCTGGCGCCTTGGCACAAGCTGCGACAGCTTATGTCACATTAGAGCCTTGCAGTCACTTTGGCCGCACCCCTCCGTGTGCTGATGCGCTAGTCAAGGCAGGTGTCAGCCGTGTCATTGCAGCCATGCAAGACCCTAATCCGCAAGTTGCTGGTAATGGCCTGAAAAAGCTGCAGGAAGCGTCTATCAGCGTTGCCTACGGCTTGCTGGAAGCGCAGGCGCGTGAGCTCAATGCTGGTTTTATCTCCCGTATGACTCGCCAACGGCCATTTGTGCGCAGCAAGATTGCCGCCAGTTTGGATGGACGTACCGCGCTTGCCAATGGCGCCAGCAAGTGGATTACCTCCGCCGCAGCCCGACAGGACGTGCAATATTGGCGGGCTCGCTCGTGTGCAATACTGACTGGCAGCGGCACCGTGCAGGCTGACAATCCACAGCTGCTGGTGAGAGACGCCGGACTGCAGGAAAAATCACTGGGCAGGCAGCCTTTGCGTGTCATTGTGGATAGCCATTTGCGCACTAGCCCGCATGCTCAAGTACTGCTAGGTGGGAATGTGCTGATTGCCCATACCGAGGCCGATGAACAGCGCAGCGCTGCTTTAAAGGCGCAAGGAGCCAGCTTGCTGCAGTTGCCATCCGCAGAGGGGCAAGTATGCTTGAGAACACTGTTAAAAGAACTGGCTGCAAAAGGTGTAAACGAATTACTGGTGGAAGCCGGGCACACTCTCAATGGCGCATTACTGCGCCAGAATCTGGGTGATGAATACCTTTTGTATCTGGCGCCGGTGCTGATGGGTGGCGATGCTCGCGGCATGTTTGCTGACTTGGGCCTTGGCAATATGCAAGATGCCTATGCGCTGGATGTACTGGAATTACGGCAGCTGGGGCCGGATATCAGAATTCGGGTAAGGCCGAGATGCTGATTGATACCCACTGCCATCTGGATGCGGCTGAATTTGATGCAGACCGGGATGCTGTGGCGAATGCTGCTCTTGCCGGAGCGGTAGAGTTGATTGTGGTACCTGCCGTATATAGGCCCAATTTTGCAGAGGTGATTGCTCTGGCTGAGCAATATTCGCATTGCGCCTATGCTCTGGGCATACACCCGATGTATATCCTGCAGTCGCATCCTGCAGATATCACTTATCTGGCCGAACTCATAGAAGCTCGCTTGAGCACAGACAAGCCGCCAGTGGCGGTAGGTGAGATTGGGCTTGATTATTTTGTTGAGGGGCTGGACAAGGACAGGCAGGAGTATTTCTTTGTTGAGCAACTTAAGTTGGCAAAACGCTTTGAGTTGCCGGTGATTCTGCATGTACGGCGGTCTGTGGATGAGGTATTGAAGTTCTTGCGCAGGTTCAAGCTCAATGGTGGTATTGCGCATGCATTCAATGGTAGCTATCAACAGGCGCAGGCATTCATTGATCTCGGATTTAAGCTGGGTTTTGGTGGTGCCATGACCTATACGCGGGCGCTTAATATTCGCAAATTGGCTTCAATGCTGCCATTGGAGGCAATTGTTCTAGAAACGGATGCGCCAGATATCCCGCCTGAATGGTTGGGAAAAGATGGTCGCAACAGTCCGCAAGAGTTGAAAAAGATTGCACAAGTATTAGCAGATTTACGTGGGCAAAAACTGTCTGAAATCGCCTTGAAAACAGGCTTTAACGCGGTTCAGGCTTTACCAAAAATAGCTCAGTTATGCACACGACCTCAAGTGCTACTTTAAGTCATGTAAAAAAATGTTAAAAATCCAATGACATACAGTAAGCTATTGATTTTTATATATAAAATATCAGATTAAAAAATAAGCGATTTAAAAAAATCGTTACAAAATGCCAAGTTACATTTTTAAGTCACAGCTATCCACAAAATTATCCACAGATTTTGTGGATAGGAATTTTTCTTATTCAGTTTTATTAAATTTGCAAGAGATATATTTCACAATTGAGAGTTGACGGAATCCCATTTCGCACTATCTGGCCAGAGCCGCGCTGCAAGTATGTCGAGATTATTGATCAGGCGACTTTGCCGCATGAGTTTCGTGTACTGAAAATCGCCACATTGGAACAGATGGTTGCTGCTATTAAAACCATGCAGGTGAGAGGTGCGCCGTTGATAGGTGCTGCTGCTGCCTATGGTGTCGCCATTGCGATGGTAGAGGATGATAGCGACGCGTATCTTCATTATGCAGTGCGTTTGTTACTGGAAAGCCGGCCAACTGCAGTCAACCTGCGTTGGGCAGTAGAACGTATGCAAGCCAAATTGTTGGCTGAGTCTGGATTACGCCGCACCATTACGGCCTGGGCAGAGGCAGCTGCGATTTGTGAAGAAGATGTCGGTATCAATCAGGCG
>CAYXMC010000031.1:0-11065 GCA_964466095.1 uncultured Methylophilaceae bacterium
GCGCTTGGCGACCAGCATATCCGGATCGACTTGGGTATCGTCGTCCTCATTCAGCGGAAGATCACCCTGCAGGAAGGCTTCCAGTGCATTGGTGAGCTTGAGCTTGTTGCGAATGGAAAGCTCGATATTGATACGCTCAATACCATCGGAATAATCACCCAGACGCGGCAATGGAATCACCACGTCTTCGTTAATCTTGAAGGCATTGGTGTGCTTGGCTATCGCGGCAGTACGTGCACGATCCAGCCAGAACTTCTTGCGTGCCTCAGCAGAGACGGCGATAAAGCCTTCACCGCCGCGCGCATTTGCCAGCTTGACGATATGCGATGCGGCTTCGCCCACGCTGTCTTCATCATCGCTGGCGATATCGGCAATCAACACCATCTTGGGGCGCTGGTTGCGGTTGGCCTTGGTGGCATAGCCCACTGCCTTCAGGTAGCGCTCGTCCAGATGCTCCAGACCCGCCAGCAGGGTGTTTTCGTTGCTATCCAGATAGTCCTTGATCTCAACGATGGCTGGCACCGCCAGTGCCACATGGCCGAAGAATTCCAGACAAATGGTGCGCACATGCTTGGGCATGCGATGCAGGATGAAAGTGGCCGATGTAATTAAGCCATCGCAACCTTCTTTCTGGATGCCAGGCAGGCCAGCCAGGAATTTGTCTGTCACATCCTTGCCCAGACCGGTCTTGCGGAAATGCGGGCCGGGGATTTCCAGAATTTCAGGCTCGGATTGCAGGGTCTTGCCATCGGCATCGTAGCGGCTGATCTTGAAGCGCGCCATTTCGATATCGTGGATCTTGCCCAGATTGTGATCCAGACGCTCTACTTCCAGCCAGGTAGCATCTGGCGTGACCATGCGCCATGAAGCAAGGTTATCCAGCGCGGTACCCCAGAGTACGGCTTTCTTGCCGCCTGCGTTCATGGCGACATTACCACCGATGCAGCAGGCATCAGCAGAGGTCGGGTCGCAGGCGAATTCCAGGCCGGCATCGGTTGCCGCTTCCATCACACGGCGGGTAACTACACCCGCACCACAAGTGATAGTTGGCACCTGACGACCTACACCGGGCAGGGTGCGCATTTCGACACGGCCCAAGGTATCCAGTTTTTCGGTATTGATGACGGCTGACATCTTGGTCAGCGGTACGGCGCCACCGGTGTAACCGGTACCACCTCCACGCGGGATAATGGTCAGGCCAAGCTCGATACACGCTTTAACGATAGGCGCGACTTCTTCTTCCGTATCCGGATTGACCACCACGAATGGATATTCCACGCGCCAGTCTGTTGCATCTGTCACATGGGAAACGCGTGCCAGACCATCAAACTGGATATTGTCCTTGCGCGTGAACTTGGAGAGCTTGCTCATAGCCTTTTTGCGCAGATTTTCGGTCAGGCGGAAATCCTGCTCGAACGCAGTCACAGCCTGACGTGCTGCGATGATGAGCTTGAGCACCAAGGGGTTGCCCTGGCTACGCTCATCAATCGCCTTAATGCGGTGATGCAGTGCTGTGATCAGTGCCTGGCGGCGCTTTTTATTGGCAAGCAAGTCGTCTTGCAGGTAAGGGTTACGGGTGACCACCCAAAGATCGCCGAGCACTTCAAACAGCATGCGGGCGGAGCGTCCAGTCTTGCGTTCGCCCCTGAGGGAGTTGAGAACATTCCAGATTTCTTCACCAAGGAATCGAATGACGATTTCACGGTCAGAGAAAGAGGTGTAGTTATACGGGATTTCGCGTAAGCGGGTGGCCATGTAAATAAGTCGTAACTAAAGATTGAATTATATCACGCGCATACTATGCAAATTAAGCGCGGCTGGATTATGGGTATTTACCCGCAAGTTCATCATGGAATCATGATGGCAGGATGACAAAGCCCGGAAAACACAAGACAATAGAACATCGTTAAAGGTTTTATCATGAAACAGTTATTTTCCTCACCGCGCAATTTACTGCGCAAACTAATCGTCCCACTGGTTGCTGCAGGGCTGCTTGCTGCCTTGTTATTTTCACTGGGCGACAAATCAAAAGCCCCTGATGTGATGTTCACGACCATTGAAGGCCAAAAGATCAGCCTGCATGACCTTAAGGGCAAGACGGTGCTGGTCAACTTCTGGGCAACAGACTGCCCCGGCTGCATTAAGGAAATGCCGCAACTGATTGAAACCTACAATCAGTATCGTGACAAAAACTTTGAAGTGATCGCTGTCGCCATGCCTTACGACCCACCCAGCCAAGTGCTGAATTACACCAAGAAAAATGCGCTGCCATTCCCGGTAATGCATGACGGCCTGAGCGAAATATCCAGCCGCTTTGAGGATGTACGCCTGACCCCGACCGCCTTCATTATTGACACCAAAGGCAATATCGTACGCAAGGTGATAGGTGAACTCGACTTTGCCAGCTTGCACGCCTACCTGGACGGCCAAGCCGGAAAGAAATCCTGATGCTCTGGATCAAGGCTTTTCATATCATTTTCATGGTGACCTGGTTTGCCGGGCTGTTCTACCTGCCACGCTTATTTGTTTACCATGCAATGTCTGAAGATCGGGCCAGCATAGAGCGCTTCAAGATCATGGAGCGCAAGCTGTTTTACGGCATCATGACCCCCGGTGGCGTGCTGACCATCGCTTTTGGCCTTTGGTTATGGTTGGGCTATGGTTTCAGTGGTGGCTGGCTGCATGCCAAGCTGGCGCTGGTGGCAGCGCTGGTGGTTTATCACGTCTATTGCGGCAAATTGCTGCTGGACTTCAAGCATGACCGCAACCGATACAGCCATGTGTATTACCGATGGTTTAACGAGGCCCCGGTGCTAGCCTTGATCGCTATTATCATTTTGGTTGAAGTGAAGCCTTTTTAAAGCACTGTGATGAATATTCTAGATTCCGCCTGGCTGCTGAAGATGTTGAAAAAATCCGGCAAGACGCCTAAACAGCGCCTGCTAGCGATTTTCGACATCTTGGCGGACTGGGTCGAAGCGCCGAACCTGCGAGATCAATTGCAGGATAGCGAACAATTGCACACCAACCCGGCGCACCTGCTGGATTACCTAGGCGAAGAAGCTGCAAAACTGGGCGCCCACATGCCGGAAGCACTCGCCCAGCAGCTTTATTTCATGAGCTTGAGCGCACTACAAGAGTATATGCGCAGCAGTGACCCTGCCTGCTTTACCCATGCCAAACAGGCATGTGGCGCATTGATCAAGGCGCAAACCGAAAAGGAATATCGCAAGCCACTAATCTACGGCATAGCAGCCACCGTGATGATTGCCGTCACTGCCGGCCTGATTGTCGGCTACCAGTTCATGCAGCATAAATCGACACTGGTTGCGCAGATACCTAACCCAATTATCGTGGCCACCCCCGCTGTAGCCAATGCACCAGACTTTCGCGTGAGCCCGCAAAAAACCGCCGAGATGTATGCGCGCATGGAACAGATGCGGCAGGGGGATTGCCAGTATGTTGAAGCCTTGCTAATCCCGGATCAACACAAAAAGGTCTATCTCGAAAATGTAGTCGGCGGCCAGGTGCCAGACAACGCCAGAGATCAGGAAATCGCCATGCAGTACATGAAAAAAGTACGCTGCAGTTATACGCCCATGCTCATGAAGAACTCTACTAACTAAGACAGCACAAAATATACCGTACAGTATTGTTAGTTAGGAAAAATCCCAAGAGTAAAAATTTAAGTTACTAATTTATATATTTATTTTTTGTAACAGAATTTTTACACATTACTCGGCTGTAAATATGGAACTTACACTTCAATAATGTTAAAGTTCCCCCATTATTCTTTGTGAAGGACATTGGCCATGTCTGCCCTGCGCGATAAAATTTTGCATGTAGCGACTGATCTTTTTCAGACTCGCGGCATCAACTCTACCGGTGTGGACACCATAGTCGCAGTAGCGGGAACAACAAAAATGACCCTCTACAAATATTTTCGCTCCAAGGAAGACCTGATTCTGGAAGTGCTGCAAAAAGGTCACCAGGATTTCGAATCCTGGCTGAGTGAAAAACTTGCCCAGAACACCAAGCAGCCTTCAGAAAAGCTGCAAAAGATTTTTGACTTCATTGAAGAATGGATCACTGCCCCTGAGTTTCGTGGCATGGCCTTCATCAAGGCATCTGCTGAGTTCCCCAACGAAGAGAACCCAGTGCACCGCCTTTCTGCCGAGCATTCCAAGCAGTTTCGCCAATACCTGACCGGCTTGGCGACAGAAGCACGCATCAAGGATGCGGAAGGCTTGGCGCTACAACTCTCCTTGTTGATTGAAGGTGCCATTCAGGCCGAGCAGATGAAGCGCGGCTCTGGCGCAATCAAATATGCAAAGAAAGCCGCCAAGGTATTGATCGACTCCGCGATTAAAGCCAGCTAGATCATAGATTTGCCGCAATCTGCTTGCGGCTCAAGCCTGTGCTCAGGATAATACGGTTTTGTCATTTTTGAAGACCCTGCATGAAAACCCTGATCTGTGGCTCCCTCGCATTTGACACCATTATGGTGTTTCCCGACAAATTCAAGCATCACATCCTGCCTGAAAAGATACACATGCTGAACGTGGCATTTCTGGTTCCGGAAATGCGCCGCGAATTTGGCGGCACTGCCGGCAACATTGCTTACAACCTGAAACTGCTGGATGGCGAACCCTTGATCATGGCTACCGTAGGCGATGACTTTGGCCCCTACACCGCATGGCTGGATACTAACAAGATCGACCGCAGTCACATCAGGCAGATCTCCGGCAACTTCACCGCTCAAGCTTTTATCACCACCGATCACGATGATAACCAGATCACGGCATTCCATCCCGGTGCCATGAATGAATCGCACCAGAACAGTGTCAACGATACTCAGGATGTCAAACTGGCGATCATCGCCCCGGATGGCCGAGATGGCATGTTTCAGCATGCGCGTGAATGCTTTGAGGCAGGCATCCCTTTCCTGTTTGACCCGGGCCAAGGCTTGCCTATGTTCAATGGCGAGGAGCTGCTGCACTTTATCGAAATGGCCGATTACCTTGCCGTGAACGATTATGAAGCGCAACTTTTACAGGAAAAAACAGGTCTTGATCTTGAAGCACTGGCGAGCAAGGTTAAGGCTCTGATTGTCACCCGTGGTGCTGAAGGTTCACATATTTATGCGGATGGTCAACGTCATGAAATTCCATGCGTTGAAGCCAAGGAGGTAGTGGATCCTACCGGGTGCGGTGATGCCTACCGTGCAGGTTTGTTATACGGCCTGGTACGCGGCTGGGATTGGCCGACTTGCGGCAGACTTGCTTCAGTGATGGGCTCTATCAAGATTGCCAGCCGCGGCGGGCAGAACCACAAGCCGACCCGCGCCGAGATTGAACATATTTATAGCCAGGCATTGGTGAACGAAGTCGCCATCAAGGAAAACCTGGCCTGACAGGAGTAATGATGAACAAACCATTATTGATTGCGGCAGCTTTAGCAGCTGTATTGGCAGTAACAGGTTGCGCCAGCTCCAACTCTGGCAGTGTCTACAGCCGAGATGAGGCTCGACGCGTGCAAACAGTGAAAACCGGTGTTGTTGAAAGTGTGCGACAGGTCAAACTGGAAGGCACCAAGACCCCGATAGGCACAGCAGCTGGTGCTGTGATTGGCGGCGTAGCCGGCAATGAAGTGGGTAGTGGCGCAGGTCAGGCAATTGCTACCGTGATTGGTGCAGTTGTTGGCGGTATAGCCGGTGCAGCAGCGGAAGAAGGCATTACACGCAAGGATGCGCTCGAAATCACGATCAAACTGGACAGCACTGGCGCTCTGGTTGCTGTGGTTCAGGAAGCAACCGAGCAGTTTCACCCTGGTGAGAAAGTGCGCCTGATAGAGAGTGGTGGCACGACACGCGTTAGCCACTAACCTCAGCTCGATTGCCAGTATCGGCAAGCGATTCATCCAAGCTTCAAATTTCAGTCACAATTCAGTCATCTAAGCTTCTTAAAGTCTCCCCTGTTCATTTTTCAGGGGAGACATCATGCTCGACCAGCGTCCCGCACTAGCAACACAGCACGAACCGGCACAACTTTATTTCAGCTTCGCACGCAGCCCTTCAGAGGTAGCCGAGGCACAGCGCCTGCGCTACAAGGTATTTGCCGAGGAAATGGGCGCCAATATCTCCAGCAAGGATGGCTATGACCGCGATGGATTTGATGCCTTTTGCGATCACTTGCTTGTGCGCGACAGCCTGACCAATCAGGTCGTTGGCACTTACCGTATCCTCAGCCCATCGATGGCGAACGAAGCTGGTGGCTACTACTCTGCTGGCGAGTTTGACCTCAGCCGTCTACAGCATTTATTTGACCGCACGGTAGAAGTTGGCCGTGCTTGTGTACATCAGGACTATCGTCATGGTGGCACCATCACTTTGCTTTGGGCTGGGCTGGCAAAATACATGCAGATGAACCGCTATGAATTCATGATAGGTTGCGGCAGTGTTGGCATGGCAGATGGTGGACACATGGCAGCAAGCCTCTATAATAAATTGCAGGAAAACTACTTATCTCCACCGGAATATCGTGTATTCCCTAACTGTCCTTTACCTATGGATGCATTGAAAAAAGACCTGGATGTCACTTGCCCGCCACTGATCAAAGGCTATCTGCGCCTTGGCGCTTATATCTGCGGCGAACCGGCATGGGATCCCGATTTCAATACGGCTGACATGCTGGTGATGCTGCCACTGTCACGCCTGAATAAACGATATGCCGCACATTTCTTCAAATAAACACAAAAAATCCAACCTACCCACCCGTATCTTCCGCATTTTGCGCATGTTGTTGCATACGCTTTACGGAGCACTGATTGCCATTTTCATCCTGCCTGGCTGTAGCGCCAGGCAGCGTGATTTCATCATCAGCCGCTGGGCTAAAAGCCTGCTGCAAGTCATGCACATCCATATTAAGGTAATAGGGGGAAAACCTGACTCGCACAGCACAGGAGTTATGTTTGTCGGCAACCACATCTCATGGATAGACATTCATGCGCTGAACAGCGTCAGGGCTGTACGCTTTATTTCTAAGGCAGAAGTGCGGGACTGGCCAGTATTCGGCTGGCTGGCCGCCAAAGCTAACACTTTGTTCATAGACCGCAGCAAAAAGCAGGATACCGCAAGGATTGTTGAGACAGCGACTGAGAGCCTGCTGGCCAAGGACTGCTTGTGTTACTTTCCAGAAGGCACCACGACTGATGGCAGTGAACTCAAAGTGTTCAAGGGCAGCCTGATGCAAGCCGCCATCAATGCAAATGCGACAGTATGGCCATTTGTAATTCGCTACCCTGGCGCAGATGGCAAGCCGAATACAAACATGGCCTACTATGATGATATGACGCTGGTGGAATCAATGTGGTTGATACTTTCCCTGCAACAACCCTATGTAGAACTGGAGTTTTTACAACCGATCAACGCAGCAGGTTATGACCGTCGTGCACTTACTCTAGCCGCAAGACACGCTATCAGCAGCAAACTGGCATTGGATTAGGCTACTCTTTTTCCAGTTTTCTGGGCGAGTCTGCGGCATGGCAGGGCACCTGAAACACTTGCCGATCGTCCAGCCTTAATGCCGTCAACTGACCACCCCATAGGCAACCGGTATCCAGCGCAAAGAGTCGTGGACGTTGCTGCAAACCAAGTGCCGACCAATGACCGAACAGGATGGTCTCGTCAGCAGATTTGCGTTGCGGCAGCTCAAACCATGGCAAGTAACCAGCGGGAATGTCTTTCAACCGTCCTTTAAACTTGAACTCCATCTCACCCTCTGGCGTGCAGATACGCAATCTGGTCATGGCATTGGTAATCAAACGCAGCCTATCCAGACCGTTTAAATCGGGGTGCCAACTGGCAGGCTGGTTACCGTACATATGCGCCAGAAAATGTCGATAATCAGCTGCCCGCAGGGCGCGTTCAACCTCTTGCCCCAACTGTACTGCCTCTGTTGCTGTCCATTGCGGTAAAAGTCCGGCATGTACCATGAGGTAGTCGTGCTCGTAATGAATCATGGATTGATGACGAAGCCAATGCAGCAATTCATCGCGATCTGGCGCGTCCAGCAATTCCTGCAAAGTATCGCTGCGGTGTGGCGCGACAAAGCCTTCGGCAACCACCAGCGTATGAAGGTCGTGGTTACCCAGCACAACCACAACAGCATCCTGATGTTGAAAAACCCAACGCAGCACATCAAGGGAGCCGGCTCCGCGATTAATGATGTCACCGACCAGCCAGAGCTTGTCGGATTGAGGGTTGAACTGGATTTTTTTCAGCAATTGCTGAAATGAATGGAAGCAGCCTTGAAGATCGCCTATCGCATAAGTAGTCATGGCGGTTGAAACCGGCCTGTGGCTGCACAGGCCGGCAAGGTTATTATTTCGATTCTGGCGCTACGAATTTGGCACCGCTCTGGTTCGCCATGTAGGCAATCGCATTCGCCACTTCGTTATCAGTTAATGTAGCATTGCCACCGCGCGCAGGCATGGAACGGATACCTTCGATCGCATGCTTGATCAGTGTCTCATAACCTTGTGCAATGCGTGGAGCCCAAGCAGCTTTATCACCAATCTTGGGGGCCCCTAATGCGCCTGAGCTGTGACAGGCGGCACATACTGCACCTACAACCGCTTCACCACTCTTGTCCACATGTGGGCCAGCCTCAACAGCTTGCACATCTACCGTAGCCACTGGCTTGATGCGTTCTTCGACTTTGGATTCAACAGCAGCTGGCTCAGTATCAGAAATATGACTGGCTTCGATTCCCATCAGCAATCTGATAATCAACACAATAACCAGCATAGGGGCAAACAAGCCACCTAATACTGCCGTCACAACCTGAAAGGAAGTGGTTTTAGGGAAATCGTGATCGTGCGCACTCATGACAAATTAATCCTGTAATAAATTGCAAATAAGCATGATTATACTGATTAGCCCCAATGCGTAAAAGGACAAGGGCACCCCTATTTGCTATAATCCGCGACAATTTAAGCATATGCGCCCGTAGCTCAGCTGGATAGAGTGTTGGTTTCCGAAGCCAAAGGTCGTGGGTTCGACTCCCGCCGGGCGCGCCATTACCGGACTTGGTTCCATGGGAAATATCCGCAAAATTTCATCATCGCGTCTCCCAACGCAATTCGGCGACTTCAATATCCAAGTATATGAAGACACAGCGACTGCGATTGAGCATGTTGCCCTGATCAAGGGTGAGGTCAACAACAGTAAAGACCTGCTCGTTCGCGTGCATTCCGAGTGCCTGACCGGAGACATTTTCTCGTCTGCGCGGTGCGATTGCGGAGAACAACTGCAACGCTCTCAGCAGTTGATCAATCAAGCCGGGGCAGGCGCTATCATTTACCTGCGCGACCATGAAGGCCGCGGCATCGGTTTGGCCAACAAAATTCACGCATATGCCTTGCAGGATCAAGGCTTGGACACCGTGGAAGCGAATGTAGCCTTGGGCTTACCTGTCGACACCCGCACTTTTGGTATTGCTGCCGCTATTATCAAGGACTTGGGCATACAATCCATACGCCTGCTGAGCAACAATCCGCATAAGATGCAGGCACTGCAAAGCCACGGGGTGGTGGTCAGCCAGCTTGAGCCACTGAAGATCATTCCCAACAAGGATAACCAGAAATATCTGGCAACCAAGCATCACAAACTGGGGCATTACCTCTAAGCGGAACCCGTGATGCCGACCGATTACGACATCTGGCTGGGACTTGCGGTTGCGCTGGGCTTGGGACTATTGATAGGTACAGAGCGCGAACGCAACAAACGCCTCAGTCCTATAGCTCCAACGGCCGGCATACGCACATTCACTCTGGTGTCCATGCTGGGAGCTATCAGCGCCATGATGAGCATTTGGCTGTTAGTTGCAGCGCTGGTTGGCATTACCATCTTTTCCGCGCTGGCATATAACCGCAACAAGAACACTCACCCGGGTCTGACTTCCGAAGTCACATTATTGATTACCCTGATATTGGGCGCACTCACCAACACACACCCTGCATTGGCAGCCGGTTTGGGGGTAGCCGTAGCGGTACTATTGGCAGCACGCGTACCATTACATGGCTTTGTACACAGCGTGTTAACCACTCGCGAACTGAACGATTTTTTGCTACTTGCCGCCGCAAGTCTGGTAGTACTGCCCATGCTACCGAATCAGGCGTTGGGACCATTTGCCGCAATCAACCCGCACCAACTCTGGCTGATCGTGATTCTGATCATGGCGATAGGCGCTGTCGGTCATATCTCGCTGCGCATGCTTGGCAGCCAACTCGGTCTGCCTATCGTCGGACTAGCATCAGGCTTTGTTTCCAGTACCGTGACCATAGGCGCCATGGGGCTGCGAGCCAAACAAAATCCGGGACTCAAGCGGCCTGCTGTTGCAGGTGCTGTGCTTTCCACGATTGCCACTATCGTACAAATGGCCTTGATACTGGCAGCCACCAGTCAAGCTGTACTGATCAATCTGACTCTACCCCTTCTGTGCGGCGGGTTGGCCGCCACCCTGTACAGCCTGTTATTCACCTTCAAATCACTGCGCGACTCAAATGCCACTTCTACCAGCGATGACGGCGCCTTCAGCATCAAGGCAGCGTTGATACTGACGGCCACTATTGCCTGCGTGCTGGTAGTCGCAGCAGCACTGAAGCAATGGTTTGGTCAGGTCGGGCTCATCATGGCAACTGCTATTACCGGCTTTGCCGACACTCATGCAGCGGCAATCTCTGTTGCCGCTTTGGAGAATACAGGCAAGATCAGTGCATCTGCGGCAGAAATCCCGATTCTGATCGCATTAAGTACCAACACCATTTCCAAAATCGTCGTCGCTGCCATCAGTGGCGGCAGAAACTTTGCATGGCAGGTTGTTCCAGGGCTGGTATTAGTGATCTTGGCGATATGGCTAGGTTGGTGGTTACAAATCGCTATGTTCTAGAATTGGTGATCAATAAAAAAACAGCCTAGGCGTTTGCCTAGGCTGTTTTTTTATACTTTTTATTAAAGCGTAATTTGCCAGTAATGATCAATCATCAATGCTGCAAACAGTAGCGT
>CAYXMC010000032.1:0-11014 GCA_964466095.1 uncultured Methylophilaceae bacterium
GCATTAAGTTTTCTGTTGGCAGCCCTGTTTTGGGTAAGAAGCCGCAGACTGAAAGCTGCGATGCATAACCAGAAGAAAGTGGCGGAAGAACGCCTCTGGCGCAAGAAAAACTTTGACCTGCTGACCGACCTGCCAAATCGCCAGATGTTTGCCAATTGTCTGCTTAAGGCTATGACAAAATCTGAACGTACCAGATTGCCTTTAGCTGTATTACATCTTGATCTGGACAAGTTCAAAGAAGTGAATGAGCAACTAGGACATACCGCAGGCGATCTGTTGCTGATACAAGCTGCAGATAGAATACGGCATTGCGTGCGCGCTGTAGATGTGACATCCCGTCTGGGGGGGGATGAATTTGCCATCATCCTTGGCGACCTCAAGGAGCTAAAGGTCATAGACCGGGTTACCCACGACATTCTGGAAGCACTCTCACTTCCGTTTCAACTGCATGAAAAACAGATTTATACCTCCGTCAGTATAGGCATCACGATTTACCCGAATGACAGTCTGGATGCGGATACCTTGCTTAGCAATGCTGAACAAGCGATGTATGAGGCAAAGCGATCTGGCAGGAACCACTACCAGTACTTTACTGCAGCCATGCAAGAGGCTGCCCTGAAGAAGCACAAAACCATAGAAGACATGCGCAAGGCGATTGTTGAAAAACAGTTCAAGCTGTTTTATCAGCCTATCGTCAATCTGGATTCGCTCACCACCCACAAGGCAGAAGCCCTTATACGCTGGATACATCCGGAAAGAGGGCTGGTGAGTCCTGCTGAGTTCATTCCGCTGGCAGAGGAAACTGGCATGATCTCGGAGATCGGTGACTGGGCTTTCAGACAGGCATCACTAGACAGTAGCATGATCAGGGAAAGCCTGGTTCCTGATTTTCAGATCAGCGTCAACGTCTCTCCGCTGCAATTCAGAAACGGTGGCATGGTCGTGACCTGGCTGGATTTCCTGCAAACCAACAATTTGTGTCCTGCTGGGGTATGTTTCGAAATTACCGAAGGCATACTGCTGGATGCAGACGATCATAAAGCCAAGGATTTGCTGACCACTTTCCGCAAAGCGGGTGCACAGATATCCATTGATGATTTCGGTACTGGCTATTCTTCGCTCTCTTATCTGAAAAAGCTGGATATAGACTACGTGAAAATCGATCAGTCCTTCGTCCGTAACCTCTCAGCAGATAGCGAAGATATGGCGCTGTGTGAAGCCATCATCGTTATGTCGCACAAGCTGGGATTCAAGGTAATTGCCGAAGGCATTGAGACGAAAGAGCAGATGCTGTTGTTGAAAAACGCAGGCTGTGATTTTGGTCAGGGCTACTATTTTGCACGCCCTGCGCTTCTGGAAAATCTTGAGGATTTCTTGCACAAGTCTAGTGGCTTCGTGCGCAAGCTGACGACTAGTTAGGCTGCAGGCTGGTTGATTAAACTGCCTTGATGGCAATCTTCTGTTGCCATTGTCTGGGGCCTTCCTCATGCACGGACACGCCACGGCTATCCACCGCCACAGTCACTGGCATATCTACAACTTCAAACTCATAGATGGCCTCCATACCGAGATCGGCAAACGCCACCACGCGTGAAGCCTTGATTGCCTTGGAAACCAGATAAGCCGCCCCACCCACTGCCATCAGGTAAACCGCACCATGTTGCTTGATGCTCTGTACAGTGGCGCTGCCGCGTTCGGCCTTGCCTATCATGCCCAGAATGCCGGTCTTATCCAGCATCATGTCTGTGAATTTATCCATACGAGTCGCGGTTGTCGGGCCTGCCGGGCCCACCACTTCATCACGTACTGGATCTACCGGGCCCACGTAATAAATGAACTTGCCGGTGAAATCAACGCCCTCAGGTAAACCTTCACCTTTGGCAAACAACTCGGCAATCCGCTTATGCGCAGCATCTCGACCAGTCAGCAGCTTGCCATTGAGCAGGAGTGTCTCACCTGGCTGCCATTGCTGGATATCTGCTTGCGTCACGCTATCAAGGTTGACACGCCGCGCTTCTGCACTCGGCTGCCAATCCACCTTGGGCCAGTTGTTAAGATCTGGCGGTGCCAATTGTGCAGGGCCACTACCATCCAGCTCAAAATGGATATGGCGAGTAGCCGCACAATTCGGAATCATCGCCACTGGCAAAGAAGCGGCATGGGTTGGGTAATCCAGTATCTTCACATCCAGCACAGTGCTTAAACCACCCAGACCTTGAGCACCGATCCCTAGCGCGTTGACCTTTTGGTAAAGTTCCAGCCGCAGCTCCTCTGCCTTGTTGCTGGCGCCGCGCTGTTTTAACTGCTGGATATTGATGGGTTCCATCAAAGATTTCTTGGCCATCAGCATGGCTTTTTCTGCCGTGCCACCGACACCTATCCCCAGCATGCCGGGCGGGCACCAACCAGCACCCATAGTGGGCACGGTTTTCAGTACCCAGTCGACAATACTGTCCGAGGGATTAAGCATCACGAACTTGGCTTTGTTCTCAGAGCCACCACCTTTGGCGGCAATACTGACTTCAACCTTGTCTCCAGCGATCAGGCTGACGTGCACAATCGCTGGGGTATTGTCTTTTGTGTTCTTGCGGCTCCCCAGCGGATCGCTGACCACCGAGGCTCGCAGCGTGTTTTCTGGATGAAGATAAGCCTGGCTGACACCCATATTGACGAGCGCTTCCAAATCCAAAGCGGCATCCATGTCCTTGAGCCATTGCACATCCATGCCCACATCCACAAACGCCACAACGATACCAGTATCCTGGCAGATAGGGCGTTTTCCTTCCGCACACATGCGGGAATTGGTCAGTATCTGCGCGATCGCATCTTTGGCAGCGGGCGACTCTTCCCGCTCATAAGCCTCGCCCAGCGCCTGAATATAATCTTGCGGGTGGTAGTACGAGATGTATTGCAGGGCATCGGCGATGCTCTGTACAAAATCGGTTTGTTTTATCAGGCTCATGAAGCGGATCGGGCAATCGAAATAGCGGGGTTTACCTCGCGACGCAGTATTTTACCGTTTTTCGTCCGTGGAAAGTCCTTAGCCAGATAAACCACCTTGGGCGCCTTGTAAGCAGCCAAGTGTTGCTTGCCGAAATGTTGCAGTTCGTCCGGCGTCACCTGCTGGCCCGGCTGCAAAATCACATAAGCCGTCACCAGCACCTTGTCTTTCTCTATTTCCTCGCCCACTGCGGCACAATCTGCCACTGCCGGGTGCGATTTCAAAACACGCTCGATCTCATAGGGTGAGACACGATAGCCAAAGCTCTTGATGATGTCGTCCTTGCGGCCGAGAAACCAGAGATAGCCATCAGCATCGTATCGCGCATAATCGCCAGTGAAGAACCAACCATCATGCTTGAGCTTGGCAGTCTCTTCTGGCAGGTTCCAGTACTCGAGAAACAGTCCGGGGTCATTTTCCGGCACACAGATCATACCTTCTTCTCCTTCGGCGACTGGCTGTAACGTTTCAGGATTAAGCAGGCGGATATCATGGCCGGGTTGTGGAAAACCGGCAGAACCCGGGCGTATAGGCCGCGACTTGGTTTCGCAAAGATAATAGGAAAACTCGGACATGCCGACCGCCTCATAGATATCGATCCCAAAGCGCTCACGCCATAACTCCAGCACTTCATCCGACAGATGTTCGCCAGCACTCATGCAATGACGCAGGCTGGGCACATCAGCTTTACCAAAACTGGTTTTCTGCAGAATCTGACGATAGATCGTCGGCACCCCAATAAAGATGGTGGCCTGATGCTTGGCAATCAGCTTAGGCCAAGTAGTCGCGTCATTCTTGCCCTCATGCACAATGACGGTCTTGCCTAGGTATAGCGGATCCATGAGGCCGGTACCCAGCACATAAGTCCAGTTAAACTTGCCGGAATGCATGATGCGATCCTGACCACTTGCCGAGAAATCAAACCAGTAAGTGGAGGCAGGTGTACGCCCGATCAGCGCCCTGTGAGCATGCAGCACCCCCTTGGGATAGCCGGTAGTACCAGAGGTATAAACCAGATAAGCCGGATCTTCCGCCGCAGTTTTGTGCGGTGGCTCCCAATCATTAATCGCATCCAGCGCGGATGACAAATCTAGCACCTGTATCTTCGTATCCTGTGCTGGCAAGACTTCACCAGCGCCGGAAAGCAGTACAAATTTCAGCTGCGGGCAATCGCGCAGCTGGTCTGCCAGCTTGGCCCACATAGCCTTGTCAGTCACCAGTACGGCTGCACCAGAGTCACGCGCCAGATACAGCACCTCTTCCACTGTAAGCAGGGTAGAGGTTGGCACGGAAACCGCGCCGCGCTTCATGGCACCGAGAAATGCTGTCGGGTAATCCAGACAGTTAGGCAGGCGAATCAGCACACGTTGACCCAAACCCACCCCCAGATTACGGAGCAATTGGCCAAACTGACTGGTGCGTCGGGAGAGTCCGGCAAAAGTAATTTCATCAGTTCCCAACTGGTCGTCTTCCACAATCATGGCGATCGTGTCTTCCACGGGCGTATTCAGATGCCGATCAGAGCAAGCTACCCCAATATTGAAGTGGCTAGGCACATCCCAGTGCCATGGATCAAATGGTTTCAAATCTGGATTATTGGTAGACAAAGCGCTCATCACATATTCTCCGAATCAATTTGGCTGATGACAACTCATCAGCAAGCAGCCAGGCTTGGCGAGCTGGTTGAGTGCAAGGCGCACGGAGCGCAGCACACGAGACAGTACATAATGTACGGCGAGTGTGTGAGCACCGCGCAACACAGCAATCAAGCAGCGCAACTTGGTCATAGCAGTACTCCGTATGGCCAGTTCTGACGTATTACCTGAGTAGGCATTAGCTTCAGCACTTCCATCGCAAAGCGTCTGTCTTCATCTGCCAGTGCACGCAATGCATTCGCGCGCAACAATGTCTGCAGAGCTTTACCAAACATCGGAGGATCCAACATCTCCCCCTCGAAGCGGATAGCGCCACCCAGCAAGGCGTCCGCCTCAATTGCAGCTTTAAGTATGCTGATCTTCTGCGCCACTTCGGTCGGCGAAGGGGTATAAGCCACCTTGCAAAGGTGGATATGACCCGGATGGATCACCTGCTTGCCAGTCAGGCCCATAGCCGACTCCTGGCAGGCATGCTTGTAAACAATGCGTGATTCGTTCTCGCCATGCAGGTCGAGCCAACGACGCACATCGTTGGGCTCCAAGAATTTTTCCGGCATGCTGGAAGAGCCAATCAGGGTTTCAACCCCGCCAATCACGCCCTTACCAGCAATACGTGCCTCAAACATCAACTGGTTAAGGAAGTACTTGAGCTCATCCGTCCAGTGTTCCGGCGTGATATGAATGCCCATGGCCTTTGAAAAGTCGTGAATACCAAACACCACATGCTTGACTGTGCTGTACTGCATGAGGTCAGGCGCAATTTTGAGCGATTTCGGGTGTTCGATAATCGGCTGTATGGTGATCTTGTTGTTCAGGCCCACAAGAAGATTGGAAAGATCACGTACTTCCGGCGCACCATAGGCCTCGCCAGCCTTGGCCAGCATGATGACATCAATATAGTCGGCCATGTCGCGCACCATGGCCATATCCAGCTCGTACTCATGCGTGCGGAAGGGATTGACACGGATCGCCACCGTCACCTGCTTGTTCTTTTCGCGCAGCAGCGGGAGCTCCTGACGCAAGAGATCACGGCTCATTTCCTTCTGGCGGCAACCGTCTTCCAGATCAAAGATCAGGGTATGCGCGCTGGTATTGTGCGCGTGTTTCTTCATGCGCAATGAGGCGGCTTCGATGTCTTCGTAAATGCCGAGTCCGGGCGAATATTTCACTGGCGGGTAATAAAGCTGTATACCAGGCCAGTAATCGCCCAGCACACTGGCATTAAACACTGGGCAGAAATCTACCCCTGCGTAAGGCTCGGCGTACTGGCTGCTTGAATGATCCATCATGTTTCCCCTCTCGTTCTTGTGCCTGTTATGCATCCTGACTGCTGCGTATCAGTTGCAGCAGTGCAGTCACGTGTGGCAGGGCACTCTGCTCACGTTCCAACAACAAATCCAGAAACTGGTTGTCCGGCATATCCAACAACTGATCCAGCGCTTGCAATTGCAGCGCATCCAGCTGGCGATAATGGTGACGAATGAATCGGCCCAGCATGATGTCCAGCTCCAGCAGGCCACGGCGACAACGCCACAGCAGGCGCCTGGCCTGGTCTTCTGCATCTCTTTGCGCCGAATCCATCATCACAGCCTCTTCAGTTTCAGCTCTTTAATCTTGCCTATCGCCCGTGATGGACTCAGCCCTTTGGGGCAGACATCCACACAATTCATGATGTTGTGGCAGCGATAGAGGCGATACGGGTCTTCAAAATCATCCAACCGCTCTTGCGTTGCCTGATCGCGGCTATCGGCAATAAAGCGATAAGACTGCAACAAGCCGGCAGGGCCAACGAATTTGTCCGGATTCCACCAGAATGAAGGGCAGGAGGCGGTACATGCACCACACAGGATGCACTCATAAAGTCCATCAAGCTGTGCACGTTCTTCTGGTGATTGCAGACGTTCTTTCTCTGGCACAGGGTCGTTGTTAATCAGGTAAGGCTTGACCGAGTTGTAGTGCTCGAAAAATTGCGTCATATCCACAACCAGATCGCGAATCACCGGCATACCTGGCAATGGACGCAGCACGACAGAGTCGCCCAGCGCGCTGATCTTTGTAATGCAGGCCAGACCGTTCTTGCCATTGATGTTCATGGCATCTGAACCACAGACGCCTTCACGGCAGGATTTGCGCAAACTCAAGGTCTCGTCCATGACTTTGATACGCAGTAACAGATCGAGCAGCATGTGATCTTCAGGCCGCACCTCGACCTCATAATCCTGCATATAAGGCTCTTGATCGACATCCGGATTAAAACGGTAAATGGATACTTTCATGGCAGATTCCTAGTAAACACGCGGTTTGAGCGGGAATGGCTCTACAGTGAGTGGCTTGGTGACGACAGCTTTGTACTCCAGTTGCTGGCCAGCGCTGTAATACAGGCTATGCTTGAGCCATTGTTCATCGTCACGCTGCGGAAAATCTTCGCGGCAATGGGCACCGCGGCTCTCTTGACGGGCATGGGCGGCCACCATCGTGGCTTCAGCCACTTCTATCAAGTTGTCCAGCTCAAGGGCTTCTACACGGGCTGTATTAAATATGCGGCTGTGATCCTGAATACGAATATTCTGTGCACGTTTTGCCACATGTCGTATTTCAGCCACCCCCTGATTCAGTAATTCCGGGAACCGGAAAACGCCGCAGTAGGTCTGCATGGTCTTGCGCATGGCATCACCTACTTCGGTGACTGATTCACCGCTCCCTTGCTCCAGTCTTGCCACGCGTGCCAGTGTTTTATCTGAATAGGCAGCTGGCAGAGGTTTATGGGCAGTCATCTGCTTGGCACGCTGAGCCATGTGTTCACCGGCAGCCTTGCCAAACACCATGAGGTCTAGCAAGGAGTTTGAGCCTAGGCGGTTGGCACCGTGCACAGAGACGCAGGCACACTCACCAACTGCATAAAGACCATTCACCACGCGGTTCTGGGCGTTATCCACCACTTGGCCGTGAATATTGGTCGGCACGCCGCCCATCATGTAATGGCAGGTTGGAACCACGGGGATAGGGTCATGCACCGGGTCCACATTGGCAAAATTCTTGGCAATCTCGCGTATGCCCGGAAGCTTGGCCTTGATGATGTCTTCACCCAGATGATCCACCTTCAGCAACACCCTGTCCTTGTTGGGGCCAACGCCACGACCTTCCTTGATCTCGGTAGCGATGGCACGCGACACTACATCACGGCTTGCCAGATCCAGAGCCTTGGGTGCATATCGCTGCATGAAGCGTTCACCTTCGCTATTCACCAGATAACCACCTTCACCGCGCACCCCCTCGGAAATCAGCACCCCAGCACCGGCCACGCCAGTTGGGTGAAATTGCCAGAATTCCATGTCTTCCAGCGGGATACCGGCACGAGCAGCCATGCCCAGGCCGTCACCAGTATTGATAAAGGCATTGGTGCTAGCCTGAAAAATGCGCCCAGCGCCGCCTGTCGCCAGCATGGTGGTCTTGCTTTGCAATACCGAAATCTCTCCGGTCTCGATCTCCATGACAATGACACCGACCACATCGCCATCGGCATCACGTACCAAATCCAACGCAAACCATTCGACAAAAAACTGGGTGTTGTTAGCAACATTGCGTTGATAAAGCGTATGTAGCATGGCGTGGCCGGTTCTATCAGCCACTGCACAGGTACGTGAGACGGATTTCTCACCGAAATTCTGCGTCATGCCGCCAAATGGGCGCTGGTAAATCTTGCCATCGGCCATGCGGTCAAACGGCATGCCGAAATGCTCAAGTTCATAAATGGCAGCTGCCGCGTTCTTGCACATGTATTCGATAGCATCCTGATCACCCAGATAATCCGAGCCCTTGATGGTGTCGTACATATGCCACAGCCAGTTGTCATCACCAGCATTGCCAAGCGAGGCAGCAATACCACCTTGCGCAGCCACCGTGTGCGAGCGGGTCGGAAACACCTTGGAGATCACAGCCACCTTGAGGCCCGCCCCGGATAGTTGCAATGCAGCACGCAGGCCAGCCCCACCGCCCCCTATGACCACCGCATCAAAATTCATCGTGTTCAAAGCCATCAAACGCTCCACAAAATCACAAGACTCCAGCCTGCATAAAACAGCAGCGCCAGTACTACCGCTACCTGAAACACCTTGCGCCAAACCAGCACCGGGATGTAATCCATGCTGATATCACGCACACCCAACCAGGCGTGATACAGCAGGCTCAATACAAACAAAAGGCTGGCGGCCTTCATCCAGCCACAGGCAAACAATTGCTGCCATGCAGCATGGGTGCCCAATGGCTTAACTGCAACCAAGCCCAACCACAACAAGCTATAGAGTGCCATCACTGCAGCGGTGATGCGCTGCAACAGCCAGTCACGCAGATGGTGATAAGCCAGGCTAAAAATCTTCGTCAACATATGAACCACATACTCGCTAATGTCAGTAGCAGGCTCAGGGCAAGTACCAGTTTGCTGGTCAATCTTGCTTGTTTGAGTGCCATGCCCCAGTGAAAATCCATTGCCAGATGCCGCAATCCCGCACAGAAGTGATGCCAGAATGCCCAGAGCACAGGGAATACAATCAGCTTGAATATCCAGCCATCAAGTAAGACTTTCATCTGTTCAAAACCTGCTTCTGACGACAACACGGTTTGCAACACATACAGCAACAACGGGATCACCAAAAACAACAGAAAACCACTGACCCGATGCAGAATGGACACCAGCGCTGGCACCGGCAGACGGATAGTCAGCAGGTTCAGGTTCTTTGGCCGCTGCGCGGGTTTCCCCTTCTGGTATTTGATCGGATTGGGTGGCGTCACTTTTTGCCCCCGGCTGCCGCAGCTACCGCACCAGACACGTAAGCCATCAGGCGTGGGTCAAACGGCTTTGGAATAATGTAATCTTTGCCAAAAGACAATGACTGCAGCTTGTAAGCTGCCAGCACTTCAGCTGGCACAGGCTCACGTGCCAGCAAAGCCAGTGCTTTGGCAGCAGCGATCTGCATGTCTTCGGTGATCTGTTTGGCTTGTGCATCCAGCGCACCACGGAACAGATAGGGGAAGCACAAGGCGTTGTTCACCTGATTGGGAAAGTCGGAACGGCCGGTTGCCATCACTAAATCGTCGCGTATCGCATGGGCGACAGATGGCAAGATTTCCGGGTCTGGATTCGCCAATGCAAACACTACAGGCTTCGCAGCCATTTTCTTTAAGAGCTCTGCATCCAGCGCGTTGGCAGCAGATACGCCGATAAATACATCAGCGCCCGGCATTACGTCTGCCAAAGTACGGGCTGTGGTATCCATGGCAAGGTCGTCATTCACATCCTTCAAATCCGGACGGCCTTGATAGAGCACACCGGTTCTATCCACCATGGTGATATTCTTTGCACCCATCAATTTCAGCAGACGGGCACAGGCACAGCCAGCAGCACCAGCGCCGAGAAAAACAATCTTCACATCTGGCAACTGCTTGTTTTGTAATTCCAGTGCATTCAGCAAAGCGGCACAGACAATCACTGCTGTTCCATGCTGGTCGTCATGAAATACCGGTATGTCCAGACGCTCACGCAGCTCACGTTCAATGCGGAAGCAATGTGGGGCTGCGATATCTTCCAGATTAATGCCGCCGAAGGTAGGCGCGATATTGACCACGGTCTCGATAAAGGCTTCTACGCTAGGCGCAGTCACCTCGATATCAAATACATCAATACCGGCAAAGCGTTTGAACAGTACTGCCTTGCCTTCCATGACTGGCTTGCCTGCCAGCGCACCCACATTACCCAGCCCCAGTACAGCAGTGCCATCGGTAATTACGGCAACCAAATTGCCTTTGTTGGTGTATTTGTAAGCAGCCTGTGGATCGGCGTGTATGGCACGAACGGGTTCCGCAACCCCGGGCGTATAAGCAAGGGAGAGCTCGTCAGCTGTTGAGCATGGCTTGGAGGACTCAACAGAGAGTTTGCCGGGGCGCGGAAACTGGTGGTAATCAAGTGCTCGTTGTTTTAAGTCTTGCATCATGCATTCCTTTGTTTGAGCGTTATTCGAGTTCTGCGGTGTAATGGTGATCATCGGTCACGCACAATCCCAAACGCCATTCCATGGGCTTGTCGCCATAGGTATAGGCCACACGTTCTATACGCAGCAGCGGAAAGCCTTCTTTAACATTCAAATGTCCTGCAATTTCGGCTGTTGCACCAACTGCGGTTAGCTTTTCTGAAGCCCGTATCATGCGGACGCCATACAGGGTCTCGTACATGCGATAGAGCGATCCGTTGTATTCCTGTACTTTGCTTGCATTCAAGCCTTTGAATGAACTGGCCGGAATGATCACATGATCAAATATCACCGGACGTTGCGAGAAACTCAGCAAGCGCTTGATCTCAATCACT
>CAYXMC010000033.1:0-10934 GCA_964466095.1 uncultured Methylophilaceae bacterium
GAGCGGTTGTTATTGCCATAAGAGATATAAGCCGGAGCCCAGGTAGCGCCAGTCAATGAGCGGCCAACTACAAGACGTTTGTATGAGTTAACAGTTGGTGCGGCCAGTGCTGTCAGTGCTGGCGCGTGCGCCAGGATGCCGCCCATGAAGTGGTAAGCCAGCTTGGACAAACCGTGACCAGTCTTGTCGCTGTCATCATGGAACAAGCTCTTCTTGCCGTCGCCAATAGACATATGCATGTGCATGCCGTTACCTGGACGGTTGCTGAATGGCTTGGGCATCAGTGAGCAGATCATGCCCATCTGGTTAGCGATTTCGCTGGCCGCCATCTTGAACATGATGAAATCATCAGCACTCTTCAGACAGTCTGCATAGGTGTAGTTGATTTCGAATTGGCCGTTGGCATCTTCGTGGTCGATTTGATAGACATCAAGACCTGCAGAGATCAGCGCTTCGGTCAGCTTTTCCAGATAAGCGGACTGACGGGTAATACCCTTGTAGTCATAGCATGGCTTCTGCAATGTATCTGTGTCGTCTACCGGGTGGATATTGCCGTATTCGTCTTTCTTCAAGAGAGAGAACTCTGGCTCCAGACCTGTGTAGAGTGTCCAACCGTTCTTAGCCAAACGTGCGATCTGGTTCTTCAGCACCACACGTGAATCATGGCCATATGGCTTGCCTTCAACGTGACCATCACAAATGATGCGTGCGTAGCCAGGCTGCCATGGGATTAAGGACAAAGTGGACAACTCACCCACCGCCATATAATCCGGGCCGTTAGGTGCAATGCCCATGCCCCAGATCGCGCCGCCGGCAAAACCAGCGCCAGTGGTCAGAATGTCTTCAAGATGGGAGGCAGGGACAGATTTCACCTTTGCCACGCCATGAATGTCGACGAACTGTGCCAAGATGTACTTGACGTTGTTGTCCTTTAGAAATTTTTTTGCTTCTGCCAACGATTTCATTCAGTTCTCCCTAGTAGATTTTGTATTACCTGAAATGAGAGGAGAGCCCCACTGCGCCGCCCCCGAGTTCTTTCGCCACTTCCAGCAGCATCTCCCACATATAGGGGCCGTATGTGCCGTCACACCAGATTCTGTATACCTGCTGGCCATCCAACTGCTGGCGCAACAGCGTGGCTGAGATGCCTGCCACTTGCGTCATCACAACTGCATCGGCAGCCAACGCGCTATCACGCAAGTCTAGCGAGCAAAGCTCCGAGAGCAGATTCAGTGCTTCAGCACCACTCACGATAAAAGCCGCATCAGCACGAGCCACTTTATAGGCGCCAGCGGTTTCTGCTTGCTTGAATGACTGCAAGCCATCGGTGGTACTGGCCTGATACTGGTCTTCGGTCAGGAACTCGCTGCCACCCAATCTCAATACCAAGGTGCCAGCGGCACCCTCTACCCAGGAGTTCAACTCTGCTGGTGTTTTCAGGCCCTTTGCTTGCAGCCAGGCTGCAGCGTTTGGCCCCTTGATGCCAAAGCGCTTGAAGCAGCTGACATCGGTAATACCCAATACCTGTTTTCTGGCGCTTTCCATGGCTGGACCTTCAAATTCCAGCGCAACATCCATGCCGTTCAGTTCGCCCAGTTTTGGCTGAGATGCCTGCTGTGCGTAAGCAACTGGCGTAGCTTTGATAAATGTCATCTTGTGTTTCCCTCTTACGCTTTGAAGAACGGCGTATCCACCACCGTTGCCTTGGCTATGGAGCCGTTGTCAGTACGAATATCAAACACGGATCCGGCTGCTTTTTTTGCCGGGTCTACATAAGCCAGACCAACGATACGCTTGGCAGCCGGGCTGTAGCTGATGCTGGTGACACGACCCTTGATGGCGTTGCCGTCAATCACCAGATTACAGTCTTGCGGCATCTCGCCTGAATACTCCTGAGGGAGTACGAAAGGCACCAGTATCTTGCTGACTGGTTTCTTGCTGATGATCTTGAGGCTGCGCTGACCGACAAAGAACGGCTTATCCATCGCCAGTGCATGCTCCGCAGCAATCTCGAATGGATTCGTCAGGCCATCGGTATCGTAACCAACCAGATGGTGACCCATCTCCAGACGCAGCAAGCGCTGTGCATCAGTACCGAATGGACGGATACCATAGCTGAAGCCAGCTTCCATCAGGGATTTCCAGACATTAAGGGCATGGCCTGCTGGCATGTGTATTTCAAAAGCCAGATCGGCCACGAATGCCACGCGCATCAGGCGTACCGGAATACCCAGCAATTCGGTCTCCACTGCTGTACCTACCGGGAAAGCACTATCGGAAAGATCGTTCTTCACCAGCTTGCCAACAATGCTGGCAGCAGCCGGGCCAGCGACATTAATCAGTCCGTAAGCGCCGGTAACATTGACCAGCCCGACATTCAACTGCCACATTTGCAGGTTGCGCTGCATCTCGCGATAAACCGCAGCGGCGTTGGAGGTACTGATGCTGAGGTAGAAAAGTTCATCAGCGAAACGTGTTGCCACGCCGTCATCGACGACTACACCGGCCTCATCCAACATCAGTGCATAACGGCTGGTGCCTACTTTCTGGTCAGCAAACTTGCCTGTGTAGAAACGCTCCAGAAAGACTGCAGCATCAGGGCCGCATACTTCGATCTTGCCCAGCGAGCTACCATCAATGATCCCAGCAGACTGACGTACAGCCAGTGCCTCTTGCTGAACTAGTTGCTGGCGGCTAGCACCTGGTTTTTCATAGTAAGCAGGACGCGACCAAGCTCCTACATCCACCATGAAGGCACCAGCAGCTTCATGCCAGGACTGGATACCAGAGATACGATGAGAGTGGAAACTGCGACCACCCAAGTGACCAAACGGGGTCGGGTGGAAAAATGGACGGGCTGTGGTTGTACCTATCTTTTCGACTGGCAGGTTGCGGATGCGTGCCAGAATGCGGATGGCATTCATGTTGGAGTGCTTGCCCTGACTAGGGCCCATGCCAACGGTAGTGAAACGCTTCATCAACTCAATGTTGTCAAAACCTTCCTTGGCAGCATTGATGAAATCCTTAACCTGAATATCTTCGTCAAAATCAACAAAGTTCTTGCCCTTGGGATGGTTGACGATGGGATAAGCATGACTGGGTGATGCACCGACATGCTTTTCAACTGTCACGTCAGGCGCTGACTTGCCGAGGAACTTCAACACTTCGGCGGCGGCACGCATACCGTCATTAGCCCGCTGCTGCAGATCAAATACACCATTGACCTTGCCAGCGGCAAAGATGCCGGTTGGCAGGCGATTCGGTACAAACTGCTGGATATCGTTGTCGTAACGCATGCCCACACCAGATTGGTAGAGCAAGGCTGCAGCTGGCGCCCAGCCTGCCGACATGGCGATACCGTCACAGTCCACTGTCACTGCCTTGTCCAGATTGGCTTCAGCAGTCGCTTCGTTGTATGGACAGATGATTGCGCCGCGCACACCCAGCTTGTCGCTAGTGGGCAAAGCTTCATATACACAGCTACCGTTGTAGATCTTGACACCCTTGCGTACCAGCTCAGCCACATAACTATCACGCTGGCCTTCAGCACGCATATCAACAACAGCAATCACTTTGGCACCCGCATTCAGCAAGTCCAGCGCTACACGGTAGCCATGGGCATTGGCAGTCACCACGACGCCCTTATTGAATGGCTTCACTGCGTAGCGATTAACCAGACGCTGTGCAGCAGAACCCAGCATCACACCTGGCAGATCGTTGTTATGGAATACGGGGCACTGCTCGAATACGCCAGTAGCAGCAATGACAGCTTTGGCACGCACACGGGTAATACCATTTGCGGTGACTACCGGAACCATATGGTCAGCGTAATAGCCGGCAGCGTAAGCGCCAGTATAAACATGGATATTGTTCGATTCAGCCACTTTAGCCAGCAACTCATCCAGCAACTTCTTGTTACTGTCGCTGCCTGCATTGTCGTAGCTCAAGCTGCCGCCCAGATTCTGGTTTTCGTCTACCAGCACGACCTCAAGGCCGTTAGAAGCCGCAGCCAGTGCCGCAACCAAGCCACTGACGCCGCCGCCAATCACCAGCAGATCGCAGTGGTGGTTGAGCTTGCGCTTGGTGATGCGTGGATAATTGAAATTCACTACGCCCAAACCAGCAGCCTTGCGGATTACGCGCTCCCAGAATGGGAACAGGCTGGCTGGCTTGTGGAATGCCTTGTAATAAAAGCCAACTGGCAACAAGGCAGAAATCGAATCGATATACTTGTTTTTGTCCTTGATGACACCGCCGTCTGTGTTCACAGCTTTTAGTGTCATGCCTGACTGCACGCCCACCACATCACCACGGATATTGGTGTCCTGACCGTCAGTGACCAAAACATTCACATCATGATTAGCAAAACTGAGTACACCACGTGCACGGTGATACTTAAAACTGCGGCCAAGGACTTTAACACCATTTGCTAACAATGCACTGGTGATGGTGTCACCTTCATAACCTGTATATTCCTTGCCTTCAAAGCTAAATTTCACTGCCTTTTCGCGGCTCAACCATTCACCTGGCTGTTTTGGCAATCTCATGCTCATTTGGCTTGCTCCTCGGTAGCTGCAGGGCCTTTGCCAAACAGATAGGTTCTGATTACTTCATCGCTCATGGTGTTACGCTCGGCTATAAACCAGGTACCGCTTGGTGCGTGATACCACCACTCTTTCTTGATCCCGGGGGCATTGTCACGGTAATGCACGTAGCCCGCCCACTCATGGTCGTCACTGGTATCCGGATTCGGCATTTCACGGTATTCGCCACCAAACAGAAATTCGTTCAATGGGCGTATACCATTCATCGGACAGTTAAGAAGTTTCATTTTTTATCGCCTCTATTCTTCAGTGCACACCGGCTTAATGGCCTACCGATGCAGCACCCTTTTCACCTGTTAATTCGTATTCTTCAAAGCGTGACAAGCGGAAGGAGTTGATCAGCTCGTGTGGCTTGTCGTTTGCCAGCGTGTAGGCCATGGTTTTGCCGCTAATCGGCGTTGCCTTAAAGCCCCATGTACCCCAGCCTGCATCCAGATAGAAACCCTTGATCGGCGTTGTGCCCATGATCGGGGCAAAGTCTGGTGTGATGTCTGCCATGCCTGCCCATTGACGTACGACCTTCACGTTGGAAAGGAATGGGAACATATCGACGATATGTGAAGTCAGTCCTTCAACGAAATCAAAGGTAGAACGAGTTGAGTGCACTTCGTATGGGTCAAGGGATGAACCCATCACCAACTCGCCGCGGGAAGACTGGCTGACATAGACATGCAAGCTACCGGAAACAAGAATGGTATCCAGCCATGGCTTCATAGGCTCACTGACACAAGCTTGAAGCGGGTGGATCACGATAGGTGTCTTGAGATCGACCATCTTGCAAACACGCGGGGTAAAACCAGCTACTGCAGACAGCACCTTGCCGGTAGAGATATAGCCACGGCTGGTATGCACACCCTGCACCTGCCCATCCTTGACATCAATGCCCTGAACTTCTGTGTTCTGGAAAATCTCAACGCCCATGCTATCGGCACCACGTGCGTAACCCCAGGCAACGGCATCGTGACGTGCAATGGAACCTGGCTCATGGTAGAGCGCACCCAAGATAGGTGATTTGCCACTGCAACTGATATCCAGCTGTGGGCAAGCCTTGGATATCTCATCGGTACCCACCACGCGGCTTTTAACGCCTACATGTTTATTGACCTCGGCACGCCAGCGCATGGTGCGCATGGAAGATTCACTGTGCGCCAGTGTGAAGTGACCGCGGTTGGAGTAAAACAGGTTGATATCCAGTTCAGTTGATAAGCCTTCAAACAGCTTGACACTGGCATCGTAGAAATTGACACCGTCCGGTGTCAGATAATTGGAACGCACGATAGTCGTATTACGACCCGTGTTACCACCACCAATATAACCGCGTTCAAGCACGGCCACATTAGTAATGCCATGATCCTTGGCCAGATAATAGGCAGCCGCAAGACCATGACCGCCACCACCAATAATCACCGCGTCGTAAGATTTCTTGGGAGTTTGACAGTCCCTGAAGAAACGCGGCTCTTTGAATTCACGTCCCAGAGCAAATTTAAGCAGCTGATAAGCCATTCACCATCCCCACAAATAGGTTTTCACCTAGTAATCAGTATTCAAAAACAGATTGTGATGAGACCGCCACCTCAACCTGATATAAACTTTTTTTACTTACATGAAACTTGTTGGAAGTATTACATCAAAGCCAAAAAACCCTGTCAAGGGGATTATGAAACTTTTTTTCTTAAAATGAAACATTGTCTGGAGTATATAAAATTTATCTAGTAAACTGAATGAGTTAGCATCAGGAAAAAATTTAACAATTCACAAGGTTTCCGATAGATAATTGGCTTGAGTATTGCTAAAGAAGAAGCAAAATTTATTCACAATCTAATAACAACCATAATTCAATATAAAAGGGACAGACCAGCAGATGAGTGCATCCTCCAATGTTGCGAACTTACCAACGGAACCACAAAGCAAAGCGCTGGATAGATTTCTGGGTAACACTATTCATCAGTTGCGCATACAGCACAGCCTGACTCTGGCTGAAGTATCACAAAGAGCTGGTATCAGCCGCGGCATGTTGAGCAAGATCGAAAACGGCTTATCTTCTACCAGCCTAGACACGCTGGAACAATTGGCAAATGCACTGGGTGTCACACTCTCCCGCCTGTTTCAGGGCTACAACCTTCCAAGCAGCGCGGTACAGTTTGTAAAAAAGGGGGAAGGCATGGAAGTGGTGCGTCGAGGCACCCGTAGTGGGCATACTTACCACCTCCTTGCATACGATCAGGGCCCACAAAAGCTGTTTGAACCATTTCTCATCAGCCTGGAAGATCCAGGCGAGGAATTCCCCAGCTTTGAACATCCAGGCACCGAGTTCATCTACATGCTGGAGGGAGAAGTAGAATATCGCGTCGGCGACGAAGTTTTTCTGCTGCAACCCGGCGATTCCCTGACATTCCGCGGTGAGATTCCACATCGCCCGGAAAAGCACACCAAGCTGCCTATCAAGTTCCTTGCCATCATTCATTACGATATGCCTGGTGGTAACGAGCCTGACAACGACTAGGCATGCAGGCTTTTAGTATCGACAACGCGACTGCAGAGGATATCCCGGCACTGGTTGGGTTGTTGGCTGAGTTGTTCAGCATTGAAAAAGACTTTCAGGCCGATACCCAAAAGCAAGTGCAAGGACTGCAACTGCTTTTGAATCACCCAGACACCGCTATCATCAAGGTAGCCCGCAACCAAGAGGGCTTGGCCATAGGCATGGTCAGCGCCCAACTAGTGACTTCCACAGCCCAAGGCACACCCTCAGCCTGGGTGGAAGACATGGTGATCAGTCAAGATTATCGCGCCTGCGGCATAGGCAAAACTTTGCTACAGGCAGCACTAGAATGGGCAAAGGCGAAAGGTGCCAGCCGCGCGCAATTGCTGGTGGATATCGAAAATCAGCCTGCCCTCGCCTATTACAGCCACCTTGGCTGGCAAAGTACCCAACTGCAAGCCAGAAAGATCATGCTCTGACCATGCTCATCCTGAAAACTTTCGCCCTTTTCACCCTTACCGCACTGGCAGAAATTGTCGGCTGCTACTTGCCCTATCTTTGGCTGAAAAAAGCCTATCCGACCTGGGTGTTGATTCCTGCCGCAATCAGTCTTGCTTTATTTGCTTGGCTACTCACCATGCACCCAAATGCTGCCGGGCGCGTCTACGCGGCATACGGCGGCGTCTATATCACTGTAGCACTGGCCTGGCTTTGGGCTGTGGATGGTATCAAGCCAACCCAATGGGATGTTTTAGGTGTGATTATCTCGCTGGCAGGGATGTCCATCATTATGTTCGCCCCAAGAGCAGCCTGAGCTAGCAGTTCAAGCCCTGCCTGATTTATGATGTTTGCTATCTGGAAACCCGATTTTCCAAGGATATGAAATGTCGCTAGAAACCTGGGAGCTGTTAAGTTACGTCGTCACGGTAGTGGGCCTGCCACTCGCCATTGCTGTATTTATCTATGAACAGCGTAAAGAACGTGATAACGAAGATGAAGAGGTTTATCAGCTGCTCTCTGACAATTACCAGGACTTTCTCAAAGTAGCGCTGGAAAACCCTGACCTGCGCCTCTTCTCGGCAGAACCGCCAACCAACCTCACAGCCGAACAACGCGAACGCATGATGATCATCTTTAACATGCTGATCTCCCTGTTTGAACGCGCTTATCTCTTATTACACCAAGACCACATGTCCCCCATACAGGCCAGACGCTGGAGCTCATGGGATGACTATATGCGTGAGTGGTGTGCCAAGCGCGAGTTCCGTGGCGCGCTGGACACATTGTTACGCGGTGAAGACCCGGCATTTGCAGCCTATATCCACAGCCTGCTACCGGAAAGTTGAGCATGTTACGCCACGACCGCACCCGCTTTATTGCTTACGCACTACCCTGTTTCGTTAATGGCATTGCACTCGCCTTATATGCTTTAGATATCACAACAAGCGGCACTAGCGAATCCGGATTTTTCCCTGCTCTCATCATGATGGTAGTTTGTCTGATAGCGAGCATTCCTTTTAGCATCAAGCGCGGGCGCGATATTAACCTGCCGGCTGCAGTCACCTGTGTATTACTGTTTGTGCTCGGGCCACTTGCCATAGCTTTCATCGTCTGCCTGATTTTCATGAAAAGTTCGCCCAATGCTGAAAAGGAATATGGTCCGGCTCCACCAAAAGCCGGGGGCAATGTCTGGATGAACAGCGTGAACCTCATCTTCATGCCATGGGTCATGGTCATGATAGGTCGATTTATCGGTTTTTAAATTGAATGGAGTATTGAATGTTTGAATGGATCGCCAGCCCTGAAGCCTGGATTGCACTTGGCACACTGACTGCACTGGAAATTGTGCTGGGCATAGACAATATTATTTTCATCTCGATATTGGTTGGCCGCTTGCCAGAGAAACAGCGCGCCTTTGCCAGGCGCATGGGCCTCAGTCTCGCCATGATCGCGCGCTTGGCATTACTGTTCTCGATTTCGTGGGTCATGAGTCTCACCGAGCCGTGGTTCGAAGTGCTCGACACCTCTATTTCTGGTCGCGATTTCATACTGATAGGTGGCGGATTGTTCTTGCTAGCCAAATCCACCCACGAAATACACAACAGTCTGGAAGAAGAAGATACCACCTCAGCAGGCAGCACTGCAGCCAGCAATATGGGTATGGTGCTAGTGCAAATCGCACTGCTCGATATCGTATTCTCGCTGGATTCAGTGATTACAGCTGTAGGCCTTGCAGATCACGTTTCGATTATGGCGATCGCCATCATACTGGCAGTTGGCGTCATGTTATTGGCTGCCAAAAGCATAGGTGATTTTGTCGACGCCAATCCCACCATCAAGATATTGGCACTGGCTTTTCTGATTCTGGTTGGCGTTACCTTGATGGCCGAGGGGCTGGATTTCCACGTGCCCAAGGGCTACATCTACTTTGCGATGGCATTCTCGGTCGCAGTGGAAATGGTCAACATACGCATGCGCAAGAAACGCAACATCAGGCTGCACAAAGAAATCAGCTAAGCGGCTACCATCATCACCTGATTCCACAAGGCTCGCACCGCTACTGCCAGAATTTCCACCTCGGCATGTGGCACGCGGGCCTTGTTTTCTCCCTGCAGGCGTATCGCATGCTGCTTGGCTCTGTATATCTCATAAGCCTCAGCGACACTGGCAGCCAGCTTTGCATCCACCAAGCCTAGGTCCCCCAGCATACCCAACAATGCGATATTGCCGATATTCGCTGTCAACTGTGGATATTGATGCGCATGCGCCAGCACAAGATATTGCACGATAAATTCCACATCAATAATGCCGCCTGGTTCCTGCTTGAGATCAAACAGGCCACTGTTGTTCTTGTTGCCTTCACGCATCTTCTGCCGCATGGCGACTACTTCGCGGCGCAGTTCATCAAGATCGCGCTGTTGCGTTAACACAGCTTGGCGTATGACCTCGAATTTCTCACCTATCTCCGCATCACCCGCACTAAAACGTGCGCGCGTTAGCGCCTGATGTTCCCATACCCATGCCTTATGCTGCTGGTATTCCTCGAATGCTTCAACCGAGCTGACCAAAAGGCCGCTGGCACCATCCGGCCTTAGCTGCAAATCTGTTTCATAGAGCATGCCTGCCGCGGTCAGGCTGTTCAGCCAGTTATTGATACGCTGACCAAACTTAGCATAGACCTCACCTGCTTCAGGCGCGGCATCATCATAAAGAAAAATGATATCGAGATCGGAAGCATAGCCAAGCTCCTTGCCTCCCAGTTTGCCATAGCCAATCACAGCAAATTTCGGGGTATCCCTGTGCTTGCCACGTAAGGTCGGCCAAATTGTCTCCAGCGTCGATTGCAGTATCAGGTTAGCTAACGCGCTCAGGTAATCTGACAAGGTACGCAAAGGCAGGTCACCTGCCACATCCTTGGCAGCAAAACGGAATACAGCGGCATTTTTAAAATGTCGCATGGTGTCCATCTGCCGCTCAACATCACCTTCGCATTCATCCAGCCGGCGCTGGAGTTCGACACGCATGGCTTCGAAATCAGGCTCAGCATATAACTGACGGGTATCCAGCAATTCATCGAGCAAAATGGGGTGCTGTGCCAGATATTGCGCTAGCCAAGGGCTGGCACTCGCCAGTTTGATCACCAGCCCCAAAGAGGCAGGATATTCGGCCAGCAAGGCAAGGTAGCTGGCGCGGCGACAGATGCTGTCCAACATGTCTGACACTCTGGCTAATGTCACATCCGGGTTGGCTTCAGTGACTGCCAGCTTGATAACCAAAGGCATCAGCTCATCAAAACGCTGGCGACTCATCTCAGGCAATTGTTTGTAACGAGGGCTGTGTTGCAAGCC
>CAYXMC010000034.1:0-10857 GCA_964466095.1 uncultured Methylophilaceae bacterium
AAGCAAGGCACAGGCAACGGAGAAATTACAGCCGACGGACAAGGCGCAGCCACAAGCAGTGGTCAAGCCAACAGCAGCATAAGGGTGAAAGACAGCAGCTTGAAGATACCGGCAATGTATTCAGGGCTTGCTGAATAAGTGGAGAAACAAATGAGCAGAATCAGGGAAGACAAGAATTTGATCGTAGGGCTGGATATCGGCACTTCGAAGATCGTGGCGATTGTTGCCGAGTTGCAGCCGGAGGGCGGACTCAAGGTAATCGGCCTTGGCCAGCACGCTTCACGCGGTTTGAAAAAAGGCGTGGTGATCAATATCGATTCAACGGTGCAGGCCATACAGCGTGCGCTGGAAGAAGCCGAACTGATGGCGGATTGCAAGATTAGCGCAGTGTTTACTGGGATTGCTGGCAGCCACATCAAGAGCCTGAACTCGCACGGCATGGTCAAGATCAAGGATGCCGAAGTGACTCAGGCAGACGTGGATCGTGTGATTGAGACAGCCCGTGCCATTGCATTGCCGTCAGACCAGCAGATTCTGCACATTCTGACGCAGGAATTCATTATCGATGGCCAAGAGGATGTGCGCGAGCCACACGGCATGAGCGGCATGAAGCTGGAGGTGAAGGTGCATATCGTGACAGGTGCGGTGGCTGCGGCGCAGAACATCGTCAAGTGCATCAAGCGCTGCGGTCTGGAAGTGAGCGATCTCATCTTGCAGCCATTGGCTTCCAGTATGGCAGTGCTGACGGAAGATGAAAAAGAGCTGGGTGTTTGCCTTGTCGATATCGGCGGTGGCACAACAGATATTGCTGTATTCAAGCAGGGCGCCATCCGCCATACCGCAGTGGTGCCTATCGCTGGAGACCAGATTACCAACGATGTGGCGGTGGCTTTCCGTACCCCCACGCAATCGGCTGAGGAGATCAAGATCAAGCATGGTTGTGCCTTGCGCCAGCTGGCTGATTCACGCGAAGTGGTAGAGGTTCCGGGCGTTGATGGACGCGACCCGCGTGAGCTCTCGGTACAGACTTTGGCTGAGGTCATTGAGCCACGTGTCGTGGAACTCTATGAGTTTGTGCTCAATGAGCTGCGCCGTAGTGGCATGGAAGAAATGATCGCTTCCGGCATCGTTATCACGGGTGGTTCCGCCATGATGCGCGGCATGGTGGAGCTAGGTGAAGAAATCTTCCACATGCCAGTACGTCTGGGCATGCCTAGGTATGTTGGCGGTCTTTCCGAAGTTGTCAGCAATCCACGCTATGCCACTGGTGTAGGGCTGGTGCTGATGGGCAAGCAGCAGGTGGAACGTCATCTGATCAATCAGATGGATACAGGATCTTTTAGCCAGATTTTCAGCAGGATGAAGAGCTGGTTTCAGGGTAATTTTTAGGTAGTTGTTTTTAGGAGGGAAAGTGAACGAGAAAGATGAGTGGCGAGGCGCACGGAACGGAGAATCGAGACAGTACATTGTGTACGGCGAGATTCGAGTACCGCAGCAACAAAGCCAATCACTTTCACAGACGCTTTAGGCAGTTGTTTTAAGTTTCAATCACAGGCAGAAGCAATAACAAGGAGGCAATCAAGATGTTTGAAATTATGGAAAAAGAGTCAGATGGTGCAGTCATCAAGGTCATTGGTGTTGGCGGTTGCGGGGGCAATGCCGTTGAGCACATGATCGACAAGAATGTTGGCGGCGTTGAGTTTATTTGCGCCAATACCGACATGCAGGCGCTGAAGAAGAGCCAGGCCAAGACAGTGCTGCAGATTGGCACTGATATCACCAAGGGTCTGGGTGCTGGAGCCAAGCCAGAGATTGGCCGCGAAGCTGCGCTGGAAGACCGCGACCGCATCGCTGAGATCATTGATGGTGCAGACATGTTGTTCATCACAGCAGGTATGGGTGGCGGCACAGGTACTGGCGCAGCACCTATCATCGCTGAAGTGGCCAAGGAAATGGGTATTCTTACCGTCGCTGTGGTCACCAAACCGTTTGCTTTTGAAGGCAAGCGTACCAAAGTTGCCCAAGAAGGCTTGGAGGAACTATCCAAGCACGTCGATTCTCTGATTATTATCCCGAACGAAAAGCTGATGCAGGTGCTAGGCGAAGATGTGCCATTCCTGGAGGCATTCCGCGCTGCCAACGATGTGCTGCACAACGCTGTTTCCGGCATTGCCGAGATCATTAATTGCCCAGGTCTGGTCAACGTCGACTTTGCTGACGTAAGAACCGTGATGTCTGAAATGGGCATGGCGATGATGGGTTCTGCTATGGCAACGGGCACTGATCGTGCACGTATTGCAGCTGAGCAGGCTGTTGCCAGCCCGCTGCTGGAAGATGTCAACCTGGCGAATGCGCGTGGCGTTCTGGTGAATATTACGGCCAGCACTTCCTTCAAGATGAAGGAATACTATGACGTGATGAACACCATCAAGGCATTCACTGCTGAAGATGCTACGGTGATCGTGGGTAACGTGATGGATGAAAGTATCGGTGATGGCCTGCGCGTGACCATGGTGGCAACAGGTCTGAATGGTGCCGTCCGTCGCCAGCAGAAGCCTGAATTGCGCATCATGACACAGACTCAAGTGCGTGACGGTACTACCAACCAGCCTATGTTTGTTGGTGGTGTGGTGGAAGACGAAGCACCTGCTGTATTCAGCTCCAACGGTCGTCGTGCAACGGTTGAAGCCATGAAAATGTCTGGCGTGGAAGAGTACGATATTCCTGCTTTCCTGCGTAAACAGGCTGACTGATATAGATTGGATGTTGCTGAGTTGGAGTAGTGGATTGGCGCCAGAAGCAGGTGTCAGGACGGTGGCCGCATTTCGGACTGTGCCGAAAATGTGCTATGATTTCAAATAACTAGTGAGATTTTTTTAGGAAAATGCTGCTCAGGCAGTCAATTTTGAAGATTCAATGTTGAAACAAAGAACGCTAAAAAATACTATCCGCGCCACTGGCGTCGGGCTACATACCGGGGATAAGGTCGACCTCACCTTACGCCCCGCCGCGCCCGATACCGGCATTGTTTTCCGTCGGGTCGATCTGCCCGGCTCTCCGGAAATCAAGGTGCAACCTCACTTGGTTTGCGATACCCGCTTGTGTTCCGCACTGGAAGACAACGGGGCACGCGTTGCTACCGTCGAACACCTGCTTTCAGCCTTGGCTGGCCTCGGTGTCGATAATATCTATGTGGACATGAATGCTTCCGAAGTACCTATCATGGACGGCAGTTCAGGCCCATTTGTATTCCTCTTGCAGCAGGCTGGGATTGTCGAGCAAGCTGCACTCAAGAAGTTCATCCGCGTTAAAAAGACTGTGGAAGTGCATGATGGCGACAAGTGGGTGCGCTTCGACCCATATTTCGGCTTCAAGCTGGATTTCACCATTGATTTTGATCATCCGGTCTTTGAGCACAGCGGTAAACGTGTAGTCATGGATTTTGCCGATAACTCCTATATCAAGGAGATCAGTCGTGCGCGTACCTTTGGCTTCATGCATGAAGTCGAGTACCTGCGTTCTAACGGTTTGGCACGTGGTGGCAGTTTGGATAACGCCATCGTGCTGGACGAGTTTCGCGTGTTGAATAATGATGGTTTGCGTTATGACGACGAATTCGTCAAACACAAAGTCCTGGATGCGATTGGTGACCTCTATGTGTTGGGACATCCCTTGATCGGGTCATTCACTGCCTACAAAGCGGGCCATGCCATGAATAACAAACTGTTGCGTACCTTGCTGGCTGACAGCGAGGCATGGGAGTTTGCGACTTTTGAGCGCAAGGAAGAAGCCCCTAGCAGCTTCCAGAATCCGATTCCTTCCCCGCAAGTCCTGCAATATATCTGATTAACTCCAGCCCAGAGCCATGCTAGTCCTGCGCTTGCTACTGATTCTGGGTCTGATCTCTGTGGCAGTATCTATTGCTGTTTATCTGCTTTCTGGCGATAAACGTTACCTTCGTTTCAGCTGGCAAATTATCAAATTCACCTTTGTGCTGTTGATGATCGGGGGCACAATCTGGGCCATGGGCAGAATCATCCTTTTCTAGCGCTGTCACAATAGATATGCCCTGTGATTGCAGGCTGTGCTATGCTTTTCCCAAGTAGTGAAATCAAGATTCTTTAGAGTTTTTCATGCGGCTTTTGCGATTCATTTTCAGCTTGTCAGTTTTGTTTGCCCCGGCAGTCTGGGCAGCCAGTGGTGACGAGTTTTTCAACAACGCGCGTGAGGCTTACAAAGCACGCGACGAAGTCGCTTTATCTCTTTATGTTCAGCAACTGCAGGCACAAAACTATGTGCTGGCACCTTATACCGATTACTGGCTGATGCTGTTGCGCCTCAGCCAGGCCGATAACGCAACAGTCAGGGATTTCATCAATCGTTACAGCGATTTGCCATTTGCTGATCGTGTACGGGGTGAATGGCTGAAAGCCCTGGGCAAACGTCAGGATTGGGCGACATTTTTTGCAGAGCTGCCTAATTTACAGCGCGAAGATGTTGCTGTCAGTTGCTATGCCTATGAAGGTCGAGCCAGTATGGGTGATCTGGAAGGGTTGTCTCAGGCAAAGTCTTTATGGCTGACTTCAGCAGAACAGCCTGCTAATTGCGCCCCGGTATTTGAGCGCATGATCAAGGCTAATGTGCTGACGCAGGATGATCTGTGGGCAAAATTTCGCCTTGCCATGCAAGATAACAAGATGAGCATGGCCAAGGCGGTGCTGGTCAAGCTGGGGAGTTACGATGCCAACCAGATCAAATTGATCGACAAGGTCTACGAGAACCCGCAAAAGATACTGGAAAAAAAGCAGATATCGCTGCAAACCCGCCTTGGTCGAGAGCTTAATCTTTATGCACTGGAGCGTATGGCAAAGACGCAGCCAGATTACGCGATGGATTTTTTCAAGCAGATGCAATGGTCCTACGAGGCAGCAGACCGCAATTACATATGGAGTCGTTTTGCCCTGCATGCAGCGCGCAGGCATGACCCGGCAGCGCTTGAATATTTCAGCAAGGCGCAGGATACCCAGCTGGATAAAGAGCAGTATGCATGGCGTGCTCGCGCAGCACTGCTGGATAAAAACTGGGGCGAATTGCAGAGCGCGATCAACAGCATGCCTGTTACCATGCAGGCAGAAGCTGCGTGGCGCTATTGGCTGGGCCGTGCGTTAAAAGAGCAAAAGCAGGTACCTGCTGCCAATGCGATTCTTTCGCCACTATCGCGTGAACGCAGTTATTACGGACTCTTGGCAGAAGAAGAGTTGGGTGATTCTGTTGCCAGCATTCCCAGCAGCTACAAGCCTAGTGATGCGGAAGTGAACACCATCCGTGCTATGCCGGCTATACAGCGCTCGCTGGAATTGCAGCGGCTGGATTTGCGCTGGGAATCGCGCACTGAGTGGGCTTGGGCTACCAAAAATTTTGATGACAAGCAGATGTTGGCTGCCGCGGAGCTGGCAGCACGCATGGAGTGGTATGACCTTGCCATTATTACTGCAGAAAAAACGGCTTTTATGCATGATTTCTCCTTGCGTTACCCAACCCCGTATCGCGAATACATGCAGGCATTTTCCCGTGAGCAAGGGCTGGATGAAGCATGGGTCTATGGCTTGACCCGTCAGGAGAGCCGTTTTGTTACTTATGCAAAATCCGGTGTCGGCGCAGCAGGCTTGATGCAAGTCATGCCGGCTACTGCACAATGGATCGCCAAGCGTATGGGTCTCAGCAGCTATCATCCAGGCATGATCAACCAACTTGATACCAATATTCAGCTGGGCACTTACTATTTGCGCCATGTGCTGGACCAGATGGGTGGCCAGTCACTCATGGCGACAGCTGCCTATAATGCCGGACCTAGCCGCGCCAAGCGCTGGGCAGCAGGTAAAACCACAGAAGGGGCGATCTACGCAGAGACCATTCCGTTCAGCGAGACGCGCAACTATGTGCAAAAGGTCATGGGCAATGCGCACTTTTATGCCCAGCGGCTTGGTGCGAAAATGCAAACCCTGAAGCAACGTTTGGGGTTTATTGCGCCCAACCAGAACAGTGTCATGACGACAGAAGAAAACGAATAACGCAGAGGAAAGCATGCGAATTAAACAGATTTGTATATTGGGTGGGTCAGGCTTTGTCGGCAGTGCAATTGTGCACAAACTGAGCGCCGCCGGTTATGACATCAAGGTATTAACTCGCCGTCGTGAGCAGGCCAAGCACCTGATATTGCTGCCATACGTGCAGGTGGTGGAGTGTGATGTCATGAATGATCATGCGCTGTCTATGCAGATAGCCGGCTGTGATGCCGTCATCAATCTGATCGGTATCCTGCACGAGAATGACAAGCAAACTTTTGACGCTGTGCACTATCAGCTGCCTAATCGATTGGCGCAAATTTGCCGCTCTCAGAACGTTAGTCGATTACTGCATATGAGTGCACTGCAAGCCAGCAGCGATGCCCCTAGTGCCTACCTGCGCTCCAAGGCTTTGGGTGAGGCTGCAGTCACTGCGAATCAAGGTAATCTCAAGGTTACTATCTTCCGCCCATCCATTATTTTTGGTCGCGGTGATAGCTTCCTTAATCTGTTTGCGAATCTGGTCAAGGTGTTGCCGGTGATTGCACTGGCCAAGCCTGAAGCCAAGTTTCAGCCAGTATGGGTTGAAGATGTCGCTCAGGCTTTCGTCACTAGCCTGGAAAATGTGGAAACCTTTGGCAAAACCTATGAGCTGGGCGGGCCGCGTGTCTATACCCTGCGCGAGTTGGTGGAATTCGTCATTTTTGTGCTGGGTAAAAAGCGCAAAATCGTGGGTCTTAACGACAAGCTCTCCTACCTGCAAGCCTATGCGCTGGAAAAAATGCCGGTTATCAAGCTGATGACGCGAGACAACATCTATTCCATGGAAGTTGATAGTGTCTGTAAAGCAGGCTTTCCTGAGGTGTTTGGTATCAAGCCAACTGCATTGGAAGCCATAGTGCCGGAATATCTGGCTAACGACACGCCACGGGCTGCCTATAACCGTTTCCGCGGTCTGGCTGGAAGATAAGCCGCTGGCAGCTTAACTCTGGCTGGAACAACATCATGCTTTTCAAGGGCTGAGACACCATCATGGCTTTTAAGGTATACGAGGTAGGTGGTGCCGTGCGTGATGAGTTGCTCGGCCTCCCCGTGCAAGATAAAGATTATGTGGTGGTCGGCGCAACGCCCGAGCAGATGGAAGCGCAGGGTTACAAAGCTGTCGGCAAGGATTTTCCTGTCTTTCTGCATCCTGAAACCCGGCAGGAATACGCTCTTGCGCGTACCGAGCGCAAAACCGCAAAAGGCTACAAAGGCTTTCAGGTATTCGCTTCACCGGATGTCACACTGGAAGAAGATCTTGCCCGCCGCGACCTCACCATCAATGCCATCGCCAAGGATGAATCCGGCAATCTGATAGACCCTTACAACGGTCAGGCAGATATCCAGAGCAAGACACTGCGCCATGTCAGCAATGCTTTTGTCGAAGACCCAGTGCGTATCCTGCGCGCTGCCCGTTTTGCCGCCCGTTTTACCGAATTCAACGTAGCCCCTGAGACCATGCAGCTTATGCAGCAGATGGTAGAAGATGGCGAAGTGGATGCGCTGGTGCCGGAACGTGTCTGGCAAGAGCTGGCCAAAGGACTGATGGAAGCCAAACCTTCGCGCATGTTCGAGGTACTGCGTGCATGTGGCGCCTTGAAAAAGATACTGCCAGAAGTCGATAGACTCTGGGGAGTGCCCCAGCCGCCACAACATCACCCGGAGGTAGATACCGGTGTGCATGTGATGATGGTGATCGATTATGCTGCCTCGCAGAATTACTCCCTCCCTGTGCGCTTTGCTGCGCTGACGCATGATCTGGGCAAGGGCACCACGCCCAAAGACATACTGCCGCGGCATATCGGCCACGAAGATCGAAGCGTCAACCTGCTCAAAGAGGTGAGCCAACGCTTGCGCGTGCCCAATGATTGCAAGGAGCTGGCAAACATTGTGGCCAAATATCACGGCAAGGTGCACCGGGTGGATGAGATGCGGCCGGGCACTGTGCTGCAGTTTCTGCATGACACCGATGCGATTCGCCAGCCAGCCCGGTTTAATGAGTTTTTGCAGGCTTGCGAGAGTGACTCGCGTGGGCGTACCGGTTTTGAGAACAAGCCCTTCCCGCAGGCCGATATGTTGCTGAAAGTGCTGGCTGCCGTCTCGGCAGTGGATGCCGGTGCCGTTGCCAAACAGTTCAGCGAACCAGACAAGATCAAGCAAGCTGTGTTCGATGCGAGGGTTGAGGCCGTAAAGGCCGCCCTCGGCTGATTCCATCATCTGGCGCTAGCCGGATTCTTTTTCTGAAACACCATAATGATTAAAGCCGCGATTTTTGACATGGATGGACTGTTGATTGATTCCGAGCGAATCATCATGCAGGCTTGTATTGAGGCTGCCAGCAAGATCGGCATTACTTACAGCCGCGATGAGTTTGTGGAATTGATTGGCCGCGCAGGGCCGGATGCCACGCAGTTGATGAAAACGCAGCTGGGCGGTGAAAGCAATTTCAATCTGGTCATGCAGCATGTGGATGCGCTGCTGGAAGCGCAAGGCAACCACTTTCCCCTTAAGCCTGGAGTCTTGCCCTTGCTGGATTATTATCAGGCGCAAGGCGTGCGCTGCGGCGTAGCTTCATCATCGCCCATGCATCACATCACGCACCGCTTGCAGCGCGTGCAGGTGATCGATTACTTCAGCCACCTGACCAGTGGGCACGAAGTTGCAAGGGGCAAGCCCAATCCGGATATCTATTTGCTGGCTATGCAAAAGCTGGGAGCCGCTCCTGAGGAATGTATCGCCTTTGAAGATAGCGAGCCGGGCGCCCGTGCCGCTATCGCGGCAGGCTTGCGGGTTGTAGTGGTGCCGGATTTAAAGCAGCCCAGCCAGTTTGTCCGCGATCACTGCCATCAGGTGGTAGATAGTCTGGAAGATTGGCTGAAAGTCATCTGGTGCGAGCAAGGCAAACTCACTGCCTGAACCCGAGTCCTAAGGGGTAATAGTTGATACCGCTTTTTCGACTTTTGCAGCGCTCCACGCTTTAGGTGCTGTCGGAGGCTGCCCGGCAATCACAGTAGTGCCAAGGCCGGGCTTGTCTAGTTCTACCTTGTTGCCTTCCGGGTCAATCACGTAAACGCCATGCCCCTCCAGCATAACGACATCCAGACCATTCTCGGTTAGTCCGAAGCCGCCCCAGAAATCAGTGCCGCGGATACCAATTGTTGCTAGAGCCGTTTTCACTTCATACCGGTGGGGGCGTTTGGTAATAAATCCGGTCACGCTTCTGAAGGCGCCTTTCACTAGCTCAAAGCTGGCGTTATTCGGTTTGCCTTTGTAGATGTGGTAGTCATTGATGGCAAAATCACTGTCTTTGCCTACAGTAATGATAGAGCCATCCCGCAGTTTGAGAGAGGCTACGCTGTTGGCTGCTGTCTGGTAGCGGTCGCCGTTGCAAATCAGCATGTCAGTCCCTAGACGAAAGCTTTGGCCGTTGCGTATCAAGACAGCATCGCCATCCACTTTTTCAACATTCCCGACATTGCACACAGCTGAAGCCAGGCTGGGCAGAAATAACAGTATCAACAACAGTATTTTCTTCATGGCACACTCCAGATATCAGCTATGGATTTGTCTTTTAACCAGCCTCGGCCTTACAACATAATCTAAATCAATCGCAAGATTTCACCTAATGCAGCGTAGCAGTCGCAGGCGCTGCTTTCATTTTCATGGCAAAGCCCAGCAGGCCAGCGATGGCTGCAGCCAATGCGCCCAGGCCAAATGCCAATTGATAACCACCATTCAGCGCAAGCAGTGCTTCCAGTCCCTGACCCTGCAAGTGGTCGGTGTACACCACCGCAGCACTTGCCAGCACCGCAAGCCCCAATGCCCCGCCCATCATGAAAGCCGTGTTGACGATGCCGGAAGCCAGGCCGGATTCCTCCTGAGATACATCGCTCATAGCGGCCAGCAACAGCGGGTTAAATGCCACGCCTGCGCCTAGCCCCAGCAATAGCATGCCCGGCAACACATGCAGCACAAAGCTGCCGCCCACAGGTGCAAACGCAAACAGCCCAAGGCCAAAAGCACCTAGTAGCAGGCCACCTACTAGCGGTGTGCGTATGCCGTAGCGCATCACAATCTTGGCAGAAACGCCGAGTGACAGTATTGCCATGATAAGGTTGGATGGCAGGAAAGCCAGCCCCACCTGCATGGCGTTGTAGCCCAGTACCAGCTGCATGTAGAGCGCAGAGATAAAAAACCAGGCAAACATTGCCGCTGCCCACAGCACGGCAATGACGTTGGCGATAGACACATTCCACAGCCGGAAAAAGCGCAAGGGCACCAGCGGCAAGTGCACGCGCGATTCAATCATTAAAAATCCGATCAGCAAGGCAATTGCCACACCCAGCAAGCTCAATGTCTCTGTCGAGAACCAGCCAGCCTCATGCCCATTCACAATCGCATACACCGCCAGCATCAGCGATGCAGTGATAGTGAGCGCGCCGCCAATATCCATGTGGCGTACATCGGTCTGCGGTTTACCCGCTGGCAATATCTTCAGGCAGATGGCGTAAACCGCCGCGCCTATTGGCAGATTCACCAAAAATATCCAGTGCCAGCTCAGCATGCTGGTCAACACGCCACCCAGTAGCACACCCACACTGCCGCCGCCAGCGCAGACAAAGCCATAAATGCCCATGGCCTTGGCGCGCTCGTTGTCTTCCGTAAACAGATTCATGATAAGCGAAAGCGCTACTGCAGAAACTACCGCCCCACCCAAGCCCTGTATGGCACGCGCGGCAATCAGCATGGT
>CAYXMC010000035.1:0-10826 GCA_964466095.1 uncultured Methylophilaceae bacterium
CCCGCGGAAGCTCTTGCCCATGCCGATAGGCCAAGTCATGGGGGCGCATTGCATACCCAGTGTAGATTCGATCTCATCCAGCAGTTCGATAGGGGCGCGGGATTCACGATCCAGCTTGTTGATGAAGGTGATGATGGGCGTATCGCGCATGCGGCAGACATTCAAAAGCTTGATGGTCTGTGCTTCTACGCCATTCACTGAGTCGATCACCATAACAGCGGAGTCCACTGCGGTCAGTGTGCGGTAGGTATCTTCTGAAAAGTCGTCGTGGCCCGGTGTATCCAGCAGGTTGATCATGTGTTCGCGATAAGGGAACTGCATGACAGACGAGGTGACCGAGATGCCGCGTTGCTTTTCCAGCTCCATCCAGTCGGATGTGGCGTGGCGCGCTGCCTTGCGACCACGTACTTCACCGGCAACCTGAATGGCACCGCCGAACCACAGCAGTTTTTCTGTGAGTGTGGTTTTACCGGCATCCGGGTGGGAAATGATGGCGAAAGTACGGCGGCGTTTAATTTCTTCTGGAAGACTGCTCATGACAACAATGTGATCTAAAAAGGCCGCTATTTTACCTTGTTAAGGTTTTGACTGCTTTGGTTTTATGGTTTGTTGGAACATTTTATTGAAATGATAACAATTCTCATTTATATTTTAGGCTGTGTGTTGAATGAAAGTATCAATTGAGAGCAATAGGCGTTTTATTACATCGCTGGTTTGGCCTGTTTACTGCGGTTTTTCTGTTTATTTCCGGGCTGACAGGTGCGGTTATTTCCTGGGATCACGAGCTGGATGCATGGCTGAATCCGCAACTTTTCCATTTTGAAGGGCAAGGGCAAAAGCTGCAGCCGCTGGAGTTGGCCAAGCGCATGGAGCAAGCCGACCCGCGCATGGTAGTGACTTTCATGCCACTGAGTGTGGAAGAGGGGCATAGCTTCCAGATGAGCCTGATGCCACTGGCCGATCAGAAAACTGGCAAGCTGTTTGAAACCGGCTACAACCAGGTTGCCCTCAACCCGGAAACCGGCGAAGTACTGGGTAAACGTATGTGGGGTGAGGTTTCGCTGACGCGCGAGAACCTGCTGCCTTTCCTCTACAAGTTGCATTACAGCATGCATATCCCGGACGGCTGGGGTGTTCAGCTGGGCGTATTGTTCATGGGTATCATCGCCATTGTCTGGGTGTTTGACAGCATGATTGCGCTCTGGCTTTCTTTTCCCAAATGGAGCGTCTGGCGTAAATCTTTTGCTTTCCGCTGGAGTAAGGGTGGCTACCCGCTTAATTTCGATCTGCACCGCTCTGGTGGTGTCTGGGTGTGGTTGTTGCTGCTGATTCTTGCAGTCACCTCAGTTTCCATGAATCTGAATTATCAAGTAACACGTCCCATAGTTTCGATGTTTTCATCATTAACGCCTGACCCATTCTCTAGCCGTGCGCCTAGCCCCTTGGATAAGCCGGTACTACCTGTCATTAGCCGTGAACAAGTCATCGAGCTGGCAAGCGCAGAAGCCAGAAAACGCGGCTGGACAGCGCCTGCCGGAGGGTTGTTTTACTCAACTATGTTCGGCATTTACGGCGTGGGTTTCTATGAACCTGAGAACGATCATGGTGATGGCGGCCTGGGTAACCCCTGGCTATATTTCGATGGCAAGGATGGCACGGCATTAGGCGCTAAAGTGCCGGGAGAGGGCACTGCCGGTGATATCTTCATGCAGGCGCAGTTTCCCCTGCATTCTGGTCGGATATTGGGTCTGCCCGGCCGCATCATGATTTCCATCATGGGGGCTGTGGTTGCCATGCTGTCGCTGACCGGCATCATCATCTGGCTGCACAAGCGTCGCAACCGCAAGATACAGCAATACCAGATGGTATCTATCCACCCGGAACTGTTAGGGCGTGCCTGAGATGGCAAGCGGCATGCTGAGTGTAGAACTGAAAAACCGGCAAATGGTGCAGGGGATTTATTGCGAGCATCATGGCTGGCTCAGGTCCTGGCTTATCAAAAAACTGGGATGTCAGCATCATGCCGCTGATCTGGCACAGGACACCTTTGTGCGGCTGATGTCGTCTGAACGCCTGCCGCAGCCCGAGCAGTCTCGCGCTTACCTGACACAGATCGCCAAGGGCTTGATGATAGACCTGCACAGACGGCACTTGCTGGAGCAGGCCTATTACGAGGCGATCGCACAACTGCCGGAGCCGCAGGTGCCTTCGCTTGAGACCCGCGCCATTCTGCTGGAGACACTGATGTCTATAGACGCAGCCTTGAGCACGCTGCCAGCTAAAGTTCGCGAGACTTTCCTGCTTTCCCAATTTGACGGTTATACCTACAGCCAGATCGCGGCCATGCAGGGAATATCAGTAGCGGCGGTGCGCAAATATATGCTGAAGGCAGCTCATGCCTGCCTGCTGGCATTGGGGTAATCAATGGCCGAGCATGCAAGCACTGATGTGCATGAGCAGGCACTGGAATGGCTGGTGATCTTCTGGTCTGGCGAGGTAACAGAACAGCAACGTCAGGAATGGCAGCGCTGGCTGGGCGCCTCTCGTGAGCATGAGCAAGCCTGGGCGCTGGTGCAGCAGTTGCAACAAAAACTGCAGGGAATTCCGCCAGCTATCGCTTCCAGTACCTTGCGTCAGCCGCTCAAGTCGGTGAAGCGCCGCAAACTTTTGCAAGCCATGGTGGTGTTGCTGGCGACAGGCACAAGTGTGCAGGTGGCACGCGAGACGGCGTTGTGGCAAAACTATATGGCTGATTACAGCACCAGCACGGGTGAGCTGCGGCATATTACGTTGGCCGATGGTTCAAAAGTTAGCCTTAATACTTCCAGTGCCATAGATGTGTTTTTTAATGAGCACGAGCGACGCATCATTTTACGGGAAGGGGAAGTGTTCGTGACCACGGCGCCAGACACTGCTGCGCAGTATCGCCCCTTTATTGTCGAGACACGGCATGGCATTGTTCGCGCGCTGGGTACCCGTTTCAGTGTGCGCCAGTTTGCAGGCCACACACGGGTGGCAGTGTTGCAGCATGCTGTTGAAGTAACGCCCAAGCACCATATGGCGATACGTCTGGGGAGCGGGCAACAGGCTATCTTCTCGGCTAGCCACATCAGCGCGGCCAGCAAGGTGAGCGATCAGGAGCATGCATGGCTTGATGGCTGGCTGGTAGCCGAGCGCATGCGGCTGGAAGATTTTTTGGCTGAGGTCAGCCGCTACAGAACTGGCGTTATTCGATGTGATGAGCAGGCGGCCAACCTCATTGTTTCCGGCGTATTCCCCGTGCAGGATACCGACCGTATCCTGAAATCCCTGCATCAGGCATTACCCATCAGTATCAGCTATAGAACACGTTATTGGGTCACCGTGCATGCGGCTTGAGCCAGAAGCTAAAAAAATTGAATCAAACTGTAGCACTTTTCCTTTCTCGTTCGGGATATCAGTAAGAACACTGAAATTTCACGAAACACCCAACGAACGTCACAAGGAAATTATCTATGCTGCAAGACTATGCAAGACCATTAGCGCCAGCGAGGCTGATGCTGAGCCTGAGCCGTATGACCCGTGCCATGTTATCTGCCGGCCTGCTGAGTGCAAGTATTGCCATGCTGCCGCAGGCTATGGCTGCCGATGCTGCTGCGACTGAAAAAGCAGATGCACGCCATTATTCGATAGCCGCTGGCACGCTGGACCAAGTGCTGAATGCCTATGCCAAGGAAACCGGCATCATGCTTGCGATAGACGGTAGCCTGACTGCCGGTAAAACCAGCCCCGGCCTTAGCGGTTCTTACAACGTGCGCCAAGGTTTGTCCGCCATCTTGCGTGGCAGCAAGCTTGAGGCAGTGCAGGATAATGGCAGCTACAGCCTGCGTAAAATGGCAGAATTGCCACAGAGCGCAACCGATAGCGATACCTTGCCGGAAGTCGCCATCAAGGCCGACCGCGATAACGATTACGGCCTGCCGCGTGCCTATGCCGGTGGTCAGGTGGCCAAGGGTGGTGGCCTCGGTTTGCTGGGTAACAAAGATGTGATGGATACCCCATTCAATGTCAGCAACTATACTGCGCAGACCATACAAGACCAGCAGGCGCGCAGTTTGTCTGACCTGCTGATCAATGATCCGTCTGTCCGCTTGTCCAGCGCCCGCACCAATATCAATGAAGATTTTTCCATTCGCGGCTTGCCGGTTGCCAGCCAGGATGTGGCGCTGAACGGTATGTATGGCCTGATGCCATATTTCCGTGTGCCCATAGAAATGGCGGAACGCGTGGAAGTGCTGAAAGGCCCCAGTGCACTGCTGAACGGTATGCCACCTAGCGGCAACGTTGGCGGCAATATCAACATCGTGCCCAAGCGCGCCGGTAACGATCCTCTTACACGCTTCACGGGTACTTATCTCTCTGATTCCATTTATGGCGGGCATGCTGATGTCAGCCGCCGGTTTGGTGAGAACAAGGAATTTGGCGTGCGCTTCAATGGTGCTTATCGCAAGGGCGATACGACCATGGATCGCCAGGCGCTGGAAGAATCTACAGGTGCATTGGCGCTGGATTACAAAGGTGAGCGTGTGCGTTTATCTGCAGACCTTATGTATCAGCAGCAGGATATCGACCGTGTAGTGCGTCAGTTCCAGGCTGCTGCCGGGCTGACCGATATTCCGCGCGCACCAAGTGGTGACCTTAATTATCCGGGCTATGGCCGTTCCAATATGACAGACCGTACTGCCGTGATTCGTGGCGAATTCGATGTGACAGAAAACATCATGGTCTATGGCGGCATTGGTACACGCAAGAGCCGTATGGATGCGTTGGCTGGTAATCCGACCATCAACAATGTGACAGGCGACTTTTCCTCCATCCCGGCATGGCAGGTATTTGCCGTGAGTTCGCATTCCGCAGAAGCGGGTTCCAAGATCAAGTTCGAGACTGGCTCGGTGAAGCATCAGGTGGCATTGGGGGTGACACGCGTGATCCAGAATGCAGACATCGCTTTTCAGTTCCCTGATGGATTTGTTGCAAGAAACTCGAATCTGTATAACCCGATATATACCGAAAATCCAAGCGTTGCCGCCTTGAGTGGCCACACCACGAAATACACTACTTCCGAGGTGACCAGCTACGCGCTGGCAGATACCCTGTCTTTTGCTGAAGACCGTATTCAAGTGACGCTGGGTGCGCGTCGCCAGCAGGTTGAAGCGCAAAACTACAACATTGGCTCAGGTACCAAGTCTGGTAGCGGCTATGACGACAGTGCAGTGACACCGGTCGCTGGCGTGGTGGTCAAACCTTGGCAGCGTGTATCGCTGTATGCCAACTATATTGAAGGATTGAGCCAGGGTCCGACAGCACCGATAGGCACGCTCAATGCCGGCCAGATGTTCTCTCCATACAAGACCAAGCAAAGAGAGGCTGGTGTGAAGGTCGATTGGGGACGTTTATTGACTACTTTGAGCGTTTTTGAGATTGAGCGACCTAGCGGCATAACCACTGCTGGCGTATTTGGTGTAAATGGTGAGCAGCGCAACCGCGGTATAGAGGCCAGCGTATTCGGTGAGGTGGTTGACCATGTGCGCCTGCTGGGTGGTGTTGCTTATACAGATGGGAAGCTGACCAAAACAGAAGGTGGCACATTCGATGACAACTACGCGATTGCTGTGCCCAAGATACAAGCCAATATCGGCGGTGAATTGGATGTGCTGATGGTACCAGGGCTGACCCTGAATGCACGCACCGTGTATACCAGCAAGCAGTATGTGGATCAGGCTAATGACCTTTCCACACCTCAATGGACACGTGTGGATATCGGCGCGCGTTACAAGACCGCGGTCAACAATACACCGCTGACTATACGTGCCAATGTCGAGAACCTGTTCGATAAGGCTTACTGGGGTTCATCCAACTTCGGTTACATGTATCTTGGCGCACCACGTACCTTGCTGTTATCAGCCACTGTCGATTTCTAAAGGCTAGGGCAATACAGGTATCCACCAGCCTTTTACCGGCTGGTGGATTTTCGTTTTTTGTTTGTAAGGGTTTTGCTATATGAATGTCCGGCTTTGGTATCTGATTCACAAGTGGACCAGCCTCATCTGCACGGTTTTCCTGCTCATGCTTTGCCTGACAGGTTTGCCACTGATCTTCCATGAAGAGATAGATCATTTGTCCGGCGAGGTGGAAGCACCGGAGATGGCAGAAGGTACGCCGGATACCAGTCTGGATCTGGTGATGGAGGCTGCCCGCAAACGGCGCCCCAATGATGTGATCAAATACATGGTGTGGGATAACGAAGAACACCCGCACCTGACTCATGTGGCAATGGCAGTGAGTATGGATGCACCGCCGGATAACGACCATGCGGTGATTGTGGATAGCCGTACCGCGCAAGTACTGGATGAGCCAGCGCCGGAACGCGGTTTTATGTATGTCATGCTGAAACTGCATGTGGATTTGTTTGCAGGCCTTCCGGGCATGTTGTTTCTGGGCTTTATGGGACTGTTGTTCGCTACAGCCATCATCTCTGGTGTGCTGCTTTATCATCCCTTCATGCGCCGGCTGGATTTCGGAACGGTGCGTACAGATAGAAGCCCGCGCCTGAAATGGCTGGATCTGCATAACCTGTTGGGTGTGGTAACCTTGGTCTGGGCGCTGGTGGTGGGGGTGACCGGCTCTATCAATACCTTAAGCCAGGTGATCCTTGGACTCTGGCAAATGGACCAGATGGCGGAGATGATCGCACCCTACAAAAATGCGCCGCCGCTCAAGCAACTGGGGTCCATACAGACGGCGATTGATACGGCACGCAAGACTGTGCCGGATATGGAAGTGCGCTTTGTTGCATTTCCCGGCAACATGTTTTCCAGCCCGCATCACTACACAGTATTTATGCGTGGCAATACCCCGCTGACCTCACGCTTGCTGAAGCCGGTGTTGATTGATGCGAAGACAGGCAAGCTGACTGATAGCCGTGAAATGCCATGGTATGTGAAGACGCTGCTGTTATCACAACCCCTGCATTTTGGTGATTACGGCGGCTTGCCGCTGAAGGTTATCTGGACCCTGCTGGACATCATTACCATCGTTGTACTGGTCAGCGGGCTTTATCTGTGGTGGGGCAGGCGCAAGACTGCGGACAAGCGTATTGATGATCTGGAAAAACTGCACGTGGATTTTGCCGTCAATCTCAAACAGGTGTCGCAATGAAAAGTTTCTGGCAAATCTGGCTGACGCCTATCGTTATAGGCGTTCTTACTGCATTCGGCCTGATGGCTGCCTTGCTAGGTGTCGGTATCTGGCACTGGCTGTCATGGCTGGCGCTGATCGCGCCCTTAGGCGTGATCCTGCGCCACACATGGTTTAAGTCAGTTGCTAAACAAGGTTGATTCAGTTCAAAGGCAAGCCGCAGCTGCGATTAGCGGGTACGGCCAGATCTATCAATTTTGGTTTGGGCAGATCAAGGTTATTCATGATGTTAATGAATTCCTCTCGGGTTTTGCCTGCCAATCTTGGGTTGATGCTTTTTTCCTGGCCGATATTGCTTACCCGTCTTCCATTGTAGTCATGCCCCGGGTAAACCAGCGTTTCATCGGGCAGGCTGAACAGCTTGCCTGTAATGCCATCGTAGAGCTTGCCCGCGTCTCCGCCCTGAAAATCCGTGCGCCCGCAACCATTAATCAATAGCGCATCTCCAGTGAAGAGCATGCCTTCGCATAAATAAGTAATGCTGCCTGGGGTATGCCCTGGTGTAGCGATCGCGCTAATCCGATGTTGACCAAAAAAGAGCACGTCATTGTCTTCTAGCTGCACATCCGCCATAGAGGCACCACACTGCATACCAACGGCAGTTTTACAGCCTGTTTTTTGTTTGAGTAAGCCGCCAGCTGTGATGTGATCTGCATGCACGTGAGTTTCCAGTGCATATGCTAGTGTCAGGCTCATGTTGGCTAGCATGTCCACGTATTCATCCACATGTTCTTTTACCGGATCTATTAGCACTGCAGTTCTGCTGGCTTTGTCTGCAAGCAGATAGGTGTAGGTGGACGATGCTTGATCAAATAGTTGTCTGAAAATCATAAGAAATCCTTTCCGATGAAAAATATTTAAAAATATATTAACACACATAATATAAATATATATAATGTTTATATCGAAAATATAAATCGAGGCTAAAAATGACTCAATTGCTGGAAACCAATTCTGTGACTCAACAGGAGCATTTGGATATGCATGCTTTGAAAAGCGCAGCAGATCAAGCTTGCAGCCTGATGCGCGTGCTATCCAATACAGATCGGCTGATGTTGCTTTGCCAGTTGGCGCAGCAAGAGTTATGTGTCAGCGAGATAGAGGAGAAGGTAGGTATTAAGCAGCCTACCTTGTCTCAGCAGCTGACGATTCTTCGTGCTGAAGGACTGGTGAATACCCGTCGTGATGGCAAAAAGATTTACTACAGCATGACCCACGGGCCTGCACTAGCCGTGATGCAAGTGCTACACCAGCAGTTTTGCCCAATCAAGTAAACGATATTTAAAGGAAAATAGACATGACGCTAAACATTAGCAAAATTAATGAAGACTATAGTACGACAGGCCAGATAACGGCTGCAGACATGACAGAGATTGCAGCGCTAGGCTACCGCTCGATTATTAACCACAGGCCGGATGGCGAGGGTGGTCCGGATCAACCAAGTAGTGATAGCTTGAAGCTTGCAGCTAAACAGGCAGGTATTGCCTATCTGCATGTGCCGGTAATACCCGGCAATATCACAGATGCCAATGTTGCCGCATGTGCAGCCTTTCTTGCGCAAGCTCCCAAGCCTGCCTTGGGCTTTTGTAAAACCGGCATGCGCGCCAGTGGCGTTTATCAGCGCATCAACGCTGGTAGTCAAAAAAGTGGGCCATTGGCTAAAGTCTGCGCATGGATGAAAGACAAATGCCTGATACGCAGGCTCTGGCGCAAACTCAAGGGTGAAAATTCTTGTCAGGTCTGCAGTTTGCCAGATGGTCGCTAACCCAATTGAGATAGCCACAGCACTTGGTGTGGTGATTGGTCTCGTGATGGCGCTGACAGGGGCTGGTGGTTCGATTATCGCCATCCCACTGCTCATGTTTTTCCTCCACCTCGAGCTTTTGCAGGCCGCCCCCGTAGGCTTGATAGCTGTCATGCTTGCAGCCAGCATGGCGGCGATTATGGGGCTACTACAAGGCATCGTTAGATATAAGGCGGCGACGGTATTGGCAATTTCCGGGTTGCTGACAGCGCCAATTGGGGTGTGGATAGGGCATCATGTTGGCAATCAGTGGCTACAAGTTCTGTTCGCCTTTGTGCTGGCCTATGTGGCTAGCCGCATGTGGCTACAGGCACAAAAACAAATCAGACAGCCTGCTATGTGTGTCAGCGATAGCCAGCCATGCAAAATCAATCAGTCGGCAGGCAAGCTTTCATGGAACAAACCATGCGCACGCGCAATGCTGTTCTCCGGCTCGCTGACGGGGTTGTTCTCGGGGCTTCTGGGCGTAGGAGGAGGTTTTGTGATTGTTCCTGCTTTACGCAGATATACCAATTTTGATATGAAGGCGATTGTGGCAACCTCACTTGCCGCAGTTGCCATGATTTCGCTCGTCAGTGTATTGGCATACGAATACAAAGATGCTGTTGATTGGTCGGTTGCACGGCCCTTTGCGCTTGGTGCGGCTATTGGATTAGTAGCCGGGAAATGGCTATCCACAAAACTGAGTGGGCCGAGAATACAGCAGGGCTTTGCCTTGACTGCCTGGTTGGTAGCGGTTGGCCTGATCGTAAAGGCCATATGAAAAAGGGGCGAATCAATCGCCCCTTTTTTATCCAACTGTGATTAGCTGACTGCTTGTTTTAGCTGGTCTAGAATCTGTGGGTTATCCAGCGTAGAAACATCAGAGGTAATCTCCTCACCTTTGGCCAGCGAACGCAGCAGGCGGCGCATAATCTTGCCGGAGCGCGTTTTTGGCAGGTTGTCGCCAAAGCGAATTTCGTCAGGCTTGGCAATCGGGCCGATCTCCTTGCCTACCCAGTCGCGCAGTTCTGACACAATCTTCTTCGCTGCATCACCTTCTGGTCGCGGGCCTTTCAGCACCACATAGGCTACGACAGCTTCGCCCTTGATATCATGTGGTTTGCCGACCACGGCAGCCTCGGCTACCAGTGGGTTAGCGACTAGCGCAGATTCGATCTCCATGGTGCCCAAGCGGTGGCCGGAGACATTCAGCACGTCATCAATACGACCCATGATCCAGAAGTAGCCGTCAGCATCACGGTGGGCTGAGTCGCCTGCTAGGTAATAGCCTTTGAGTTCTTCCGGGAAGTAGGATTTCTTGAAGCGTTCTGGGTCATTCCAGATAGTACGTATCATCGAAGGCCATGGTTTCTTGGCAACCAGCAGGCCGCCGCCAGTGCCTTCGATATGGGCACCATCTTCATGCACGATATCCATCATGATGCCGGGCAGTGGCATGGTGCAAGAGCCAGGTTTGGTGGGGATAGCGCCGGGCAGCGGGGCGATCATGTGCGCGCCAGTCTCGGTCTGCCACCATGTATCAACAATCGGGCAGCGCTCAGCACCAACCACTTGGTGATACCACATCCATGCTTCCGGGTTGATTGGCTCGCCCACAGTGCCAAGCAGGCGCAGGCTTGAGATATCGTACTTCTTGGGTAGATCGCCACCCAGTTTGATCAGTGAACGAATCGCAGTAGGTGCAGTGTAGAAAATCGTCACTTTGTGTTTTTCTATCATCTGCCAGAAGCGGCCAGCATCAGGGTATGTTGGCACACCTTCAAAGATGACTTCAGTGGCACCC
>CAYXMC010000036.1:0-10609 GCA_964466095.1 uncultured Methylophilaceae bacterium
CTGGCTCTGTATAAGTAGCGGTATAAACCACAAAAGGAATCTGCTTGAGTCTGCTGTCCGTTTTCCAGTGGCGTAGCAGAGTGTAGCCATCCATGACCGGCATCAGCAGATCAGAGACAATGATATCCGGCGTGTGTTGTCTGGCAATTACCAGTGCCTCCGCACCATGATGGGCGGTATCGACCGTGCAGCCATGCCCGGTAAGCAAGGCTTTCAGGTAATAGAGATTTTCTTCCTTGTCGTCGACTATCAATATGTGCGTCATTGTTTTTCTTCGCTTGAGGTTGCCGAGGGCAGAAACCTGGATATTTCTGCGACAAAGGTATCTGGATTGATTGGTTTTTCGATATAACCGTTGCAACCTGCTGCCAGTGATTTTTCGCGATCACCCACCATGGCGTAAGAAGTGACGGCGATAATTGGAGTGTCATGCAGGTCTTTAATACAGCGTAGCCTGCTGGCAACTTCGTAGCCATCCATCAGTGGTAGCTGGATATCCAGCAAAATCAGGTCTGGTTTGAGTTTCTGTGCCAGATGTATGCCCAGTTGCCCATCGGCAGCGGTTGTGACTTTGTAACCGTGTTTTTCAAGCAGAAACGTCGTCAGGTAGCTATTCTGCGGATTATCTTCAATCAAAAGAACATTGTTTTTTATCATTCTGGCGTTCCTTTCCCGGTTGGGAGTATGACTGTGAATTCGCTGCCTTTGCCCCAGATGCTGCTGGCAGAGATTTCCCCATGCATCAACTCTAACAGACGACGACAAATGGCCAACCCCAGTCCGGTACCTTCATGCTGACGGGTGAGACCGGTATCAATCTGGCGGAATGGCTGAAACAGCAATTGCAAGTCTTCTGTCTTGATGCCCATGCCGGTATCACACACTCGCATGACAAGACAAGGTGGAGCAACGGCAGAGCCCTGAAGGGGTTCTTCTGCCAACTCAACATCAAGACTGACTGAGCCTGAATCGGTGAACTTGATAGCGTTGTTGAGCAGGTTGAGCAATATTTGTTTGAGACGCCTTGAATCACTGGTGAGTTCTTTGATCCGCTTATCAATGGATATATTCAAGGCCAAGCCTTTTTTCTCCGCCAGTGGTTTGAGGGTTGTGCCAACTTGCTCTATCAGCTCGGGCAGATTAAATAACTCTGTATTAATCTGTAGCTGACCTGCCTCGATTTTTGAAATATCCAAGACATCGTTAATAAGTGCGAGCAAATGTTTGGCACTGCCGCGCACCATGCCCAGTTGCTTGGTCTGTTCCGGATTGAGCGGGCCAGCCAGCTCTTGTAACAGGATTCCAGTAAACCCGATAATCGAATTAAGCGGGGTACGTAGCTCGTGCGACATGGTGGCAAGGAAGGCTGATTTAATGCGGTCCGCAGCTTCTGCGCGTACCAGAGCGGACTGTAGCTCTTCTGTGCGCTCTGCGACTCTTTGCTCAAGACGTACATTCAACTCGCGTATCGCGATCTCGGCGTTACGCTGCTCGGTAATGTCTGTACCTATGCTAAGGATTTCTGCCACCTGACCACGCTGATCCATCACAATCTTGTTGGTCCAGGCAATCCAGACGCGCTTACCATTGCGCTGCATATTCTCATTGATGTTACGTTCAAAAAATCTGGGGTTGGCACATATCTGGGCCATCAACCCTTCAAGATTGAGCCCTTCGCTATCAGTTTTGGGCACGATAGTGCCGATGACATGCTGGCCTATGATTTCCTCGGCCTTATAACCAAAGAAGTTTTGTCCAAATTCATTCAGGAAAGTGATATGCCCCTTGGAGTTCCAGCCGAGAATGATGCTATTAGCAGACTCAACCAATTCGCGATACTTGCGCTCGCTTTCAGCCAGTCTGTCTTCTGCCAGCTTGCGCTCGGTGATGTCCTCTATCATGGCAATATGCTGGCGTTCAGTGGTGGACTCGTCCCACAATGGTACGCAGGTGAGATTGACCCAGACTACCGAGTTATCCTTGCGATAAAGCCGTTTCTCCATCTGGAAGGTGCTCAATTCACCTTCATGTAGCTGCTGCATATTGGACATATCACCTAGCAGGTCATCCGGGTGGGATATCTGCTTGTAGGTAAGCTGCAATAGCTCGCTTTCGCTGTAGCCAACGATTCTGCCATACTGTGGATTCAGGTTAAGAAAACGACCAGTGGTCGAATCTATCAGCGCTATGCCAAGTGGCGCCTGCTCAAACAGGGCACGCAGCTTGCGTTCGCTCTCCCTTGAGGCCTGCTCAGCCATAATGCGCTCAGTGATATCAATACCGACACCGACCAGACAATCCATATTATTGAACCGCACTTTTCTTCCGGTAAAAAAGTAGGGTATCTGCGTGCCCGATTTAGTCAGGAAGGGTGCTTCAACAGTTGATTCCCCTTTGGTGAAGACTTCGGAGATGCGTTCCACCAGTCTTGGCTTTTCCGATTCGCTAAAAAAGTCCAACGGATGCATATTGGCGATTTCTTCTACACTGTAGCCAGAGACATTTTCAAAGTTCTTGTTCCAGCGCAGGAAGCGACCATGGTCATCATAAAAATAGAGGATGCCTGGCATGCTCTCTATCATGGTGTCTGAGAAGCGTTTTTCTCCGCTGGCTGCAGCTTCTGCTTCCAGCCGCAATGTTTCCTTTTGCTTGAGTTCGCTAATGTCTCGAATCACGCCGAGGATATTGCCATCGGGCATTAGGGTAGCCAGTATCTCTACGCTCAGTAAGGAACCATCCTTACGCTTTAGCTGCCATTCTCTTTGATAGTCCTGATGCTCGTGAATAGCATTGAGCGCCTTGCGGATATTGGGCTGTTCTTGCGGCATGACAATCTGATTGGCTCGCATGCCTATCAATTCGTCACGAGTGTAGCCTAGCATCTTGCAGGCACTGGGGTTTGCATCAAGGTAGATGCTGTCGGGATCGGCAATCAGTATGCCGTCAGGCGCATATTCAAAAAGTGAGCGATACCACGACTCATTTGTCATGATCTGCGGACGGACTTGCACATTGGTGCTGGGTGTATCCTTGGCTCGCATCGCTTCCACTTTTATATTTTTTTATGGAAGTTAAATCCTAGCACAAACCTCCTGCTTTCAATGGTGAGATTTGCACAGGATGCGACTGATTGCAAAAGAGATTGTCACTCTTGCTGCTGAACTTGTATAAGCGCCGGTGCCAAGCCTTGCTGCCAGCGCCGCCACATCTGCCAATAGGCATTCTCAAGATGCTGGCGGAACATCTGCATGTTAAACAATGGAAGCATTTCTGAATTCTGTTGCAGCCGCTCTCGATAGCTTTCCAGTAATTGTGGCGACCGTGCCAGACGGAGTGCTAAAGCTTCATATTCATCAAGGTTGGATACGACAAGCTCTGGCAAGTTGGTCGCTAGTAGCAGACTGGCAGCCACCCTGGCCGGGAAAGTAGTCCCCTTTACTGTCATCACCGGCAGGCACATCCATAAGGCATCACTCGTGGTCGTATGAGCGTTATAGGGGGCAGTGTCCAGAAAAAGGTCGGCCAGTACATGGCGTGCCATGTGATCGGCCATGCTGACTCTAGGCGCAAATACAATACGCTCAGCTGAAATGCCACGATTGGCGGCTTCCTGTAACAAGTTATTTTTCGCCAGCGGATTACATTCCAGCAGCCAGAGTATGCTATCGGGAGTCTGTCGCAGTATGCGCATCCAGCTATCAAATACATGCGGCAATATCTTGAAAGTCTGGTTAAAACAACAAAAAACAAAAGCATCTTCTGGCAGACCATAATCTACGCGTGCCGGAGTCTTGCCGATAGGGCGTTTGCGGTCATTGGGCTGATATGCGTTTGGCAGCAAAACCAGTTGCTCGCCATAATCACTTGCTGATTCTGGCGGTGTAATGACGGTATCCGAGATCAGGTAATCGAATAAGCCTTTGCCCATGGTGCCTGGATATCCCAGCCAGTTGACCAAAACAGGAGCAGGGCGCAATGCGACGATATTGCTGCGGCTGCTTTGCGTGAAGCCGGTCAAGTCAATCAGAATATCAATGCCATCGGCATGTATCCTGTCTGCTGCTTGCTGCAGGCTGAGATTGCGAATATCAACAAAATGGTCAAATGCGTGGCGCAGACGTGTACGTTCGGCTGATTGATCGTCCGGGCCATATGAATAGGCGTAGACCTCAAATTGCTCGCCATCATGGAGCTCAATCAGTTCAGAAATCAGGTAGGCAAGAGGGTGCAAGCGGAAATCTGCTGACAAATAGCCTATCCGCAGCTTGTTTTTATCTGTTTTGATAAAGCTGTATTTGCCTGTCTGTGCAAGTAATGGCTGATAACGGTTCTGCAGCCAATTTTCGGCACACGCTCTTTGCTCTCTGGCGCTGGTGCCAGGCATGGCTAGAAAAGCAAATGGAGATATCTGGGCTTCTGGTTTGTGTTGTACCCAATGCCGAATCTCGTTCACATCAGTATCCAGCCCTTTCCAATCGCAAGCGTGTTGCTTTTGGTGCACCAAGTGCACTTTTGCATGGTAAAGCTGTGGATTTAATTTGATTGCAGTTTCATAGGCGGCAATCGCTTCAGCCAATTGGCCTTGCTCGCGCAATACATTACCCAGATTGTTATAAGCATCAGCATCATTCGGCGCAAGCCTGATGGCCTGCCGATAGCTGGCCTCAGCTGCCGCAGGCTTACCTATCTCGCGTTGAGCATTGCCAAGGTTGAAATGGCTGACCGCATCACGGCTGTTGTACTGCAGGGCTTCCTGATAACAGGCTTCCGCTTGCGGATATTGGCCAGCTTTTTGACATTGGTTACCCAAAGCTTGAAGCGCACTGCAAAGGGCGTCGCGTACTTCAGTATCCTGATTAAAACGATAAACGCGGCGATAGCACCCAGCCGCTTCCTCAAAGCGACCAGCCTCATGATAGGCATTGCCCAGATTGAGCTGAACATCCATATCCTTGGGCGCCAATTGCAAGGATTTCTGGTAAGCCTGAATTGCTGCATCCAGTTTGCCATTGGCACGCAAGGCTAGGCCATAATTACTGAGGTAATCGGCATTACGTGGAGAACGTTGCAAGGCCTTGGCAATCAGGGTTTCAGCCTCATCATTGCGGTCAGTCTGATAGCACAAGACCCCAAGCAAATGCAGGGTTTCAGCATGGTCTGGCTGTGCTTGCAATATCTGCCGGTAGCAGGCTTCAGCCTGCTGTAATTGCCCATTGCGGTGATAGTGCAGCGCGGTTTGCTGTAGCTGGTTGGAAATCATGCAGAGATTTTACAATAGGGTGTACTCAGAAGCCGCTTCAGGCCCATTTTTCTCAAAAGAAAGCGATTGGGGTCAAGCGCTGCCAGCAGCTTGCTGTCTGCCGGGGCTGGTTCGTGGTTGAGCGCGCTGGCAATAATCTCCGCGCATAAAGGCGCTGTTGTCAGGCCCTTGGAGCCATGGCCCGTGTTGACGTAAAGGCCACCCAGCCAGGGCAGGGTACCAGGGTCAGCGTTATGTCTGGGCGGGTTTGCTTCCAATACACCGCTGTCCAGCAGCCTGCCAGTCAGTGGCAGATAATCAGCCGAGGCACAGCGCAGGGCTGCGCGACCATCGATCGCTTGCAAATCTGAAAAATCGGTAGACATTCTGCGTACCATGCCAAGATTTTCTGCATGGTCTGCATCGCGTATATCAAGCGCTGTCTCGCCATTGGAGAAGCTCGCACCAAGGGTATGTAGGCCATCTCGTGCAGGGCTGATATAGGCTTCTGTGCAAATCACGGTTTTTAGCTGCTGGCTGCCGCTTGTCATGGGAGCAATGCTGATCTGTCCCCGCACTGGTTCCAGCAGGCAATGGCCAGACTGTGGGAAGCGCAGAGTTTCATTAGCGCCGGCAATGATCACGATCGGGGCTTCGGCCACAATACCGCTTTCATTCCATAGCTGCCAGTGATTACCAAAGCGGCGTAGCTCTCTGACCTCTGTCGATAGTTTTAACTGAATGTTGGAGTGTGTGGCTAAAGCCTGACAAAAGGCGGGTGGGTGCACCCAGCCTGCTGCTGGCAGGTACAAGCCTCCATGTTCGAGCGCAACCCCAGCCAGATCGCTTGCGGCTTCTGCGCTAAGCTGATGAAGGATTTCTCTATCCAAACCCTGTCCCAGTATGCCGGTTTGACGCTCCTGCTCACGCTGGTTGAATGCTAGTTGCAGCAGACCACAAGCCTGATACTCATGGGCATCCAGACCCAATACCTCTAGCAAGCGACTAGTGTAAAGGTAGCCATGCAATGCCATGCGGTTGAGATTGGTGTCGCCCACAGTAAGTCGTGGGTAGAGTACACCAGCAGGATTGCCTGATGCCTCCTGCGCAAGCTTGCCATGGCGTTCCAACAAGGTAACTTGCCAGCCCCGTTTGGCCAGAGCATGTGCGCTTGCGGTGCCGGCGATACCACCACCAATAACGATGGCATGTTGCTGTTGCGCGACTTGAGATGCTTTGTTGCCTGCAAGGTAGCCTGCTAGCATTTCCCGCTTGCGGCCATGCCCAGCCACCTTGTGGACATGAAATCCTGCCTCCATCAGGCCGCGCTTGACTATTCCGGCGCTGGTGAAAGTAGCAAATGTGGTGCCTTTATGCGACAGCCTGGCCATTTCACTGAATAACTCAGGCTGCCACATATCCGGGTTTTTGGAAGGGGCAAAGCCATCCAGAAACCAGGCGTCTACGCTTGCTTCCAGTTGTGGCAGCAGCGTGTTGGTATCACCTATCAGCAAGGTGAGCGTGATACGCCCGTGCGCTAGAGTCAGGCGGTTCCAGCCGGGTACTAGTCGTTGATAAACTTGCAGCAGCTGGTTGGAGAGATTTTGCAGTTCTGGCCAAAGCTGCAGCGCTTGCTGCAGTTCTTCTCGATTGAGCGGATATTTCTCAGTAGAGACAAAATGCAGGCGTGACTCTAATGGTGCGTGTTTCAGCCAGCTTTGCCAGGCACAAAGAAAATTGAGCCCAGTGCCAAAACCAGTCTCGGCGATGGTAAACGTGCTAGTGCTGGCAAGTTGCGCCCAGCGCTGTTGCAACTGGTTATGATGGATAAAAACATGCTGCGTCTCGGCAATGCCACCGTCAGTGGAGAAATAAATGTCTCCGAATTGAGTAGAATAAGGCTCGCCGTTGCGCCATTCGATCGTGCTGGGAGTCATGCTGTTAAAAGCTTGGATGTATGTGCGTATTATCCATGATTATTGATTGTGCTGTGTTTACTCTGAACGTTGGGAATTGATGCCTGTGATGACTGCCCACTTATCAATCAAAGTTGAGCCACAGCCATCTGCCTGGCTGGTCGCTCATGCCAGATTTATCGCTCCTGCAGGTAATGTGCTGGATGTGGCTGCTGGGGTCGGGCGAAATAGCCGCTGGCTTGCTGCTCATGGTTACCAGGTGGAAGCTGTGGATATCAATGCCGAGGCGCTAGCTGCCATGCATGGCATAGCCGGTATCTCAACCAAGCAAGCTGATCTTGAGGGCGCACCCTGGCCGTATGCTGAAAATCAGTTTGATGCAATTGTAGTCTGCCGCTATCTGCACAGACCTTTGTTCCCTGCATTGCTTTCAAGCCTTAAGCTGGGAGGTGCATTGATCTATGAGACTTTCATGCGTGGACACGAGCAATACGGCAAACCCAGCAGCGCCAACTTTCTCTTGCAACCGGGAGAGTTAAAGAGCTATTTCGCGCCACTTAGCCATATTGCAGCTTACGAAGAAGGACTGTTGCAAGCCTCACCACCTGCCATGCTGCAAAGAATATGTGCTATCAAAGGCTGATTTGATGTAGCGGAGCACGTCTATTTGAAGGTTTCACCAGCAGCATATGAACATCCCCCAGTGCGCGCTCTTCAAACCCACCTTCACAGTAACAGAGGTAAAACTCCCACATCCGGATAAATTCTTCTGAATAGCCTAGCGCCCTGACTGCCTCTATATTCTTGAAGAAGTTATGTCTCCATTCGGCAAGCGTACGAGCATAGTGAGGGCCGATGTCTTCAAGATCAAACAAGCGCATATCACTGGCGCGCGTAATGCTATGCAACATGGCCGTCACGGAGGGGATGCAGCTACCCGGAAAAATATACCGCTGGATGAAATCAACTGAATCTTTTGCTGACTCATAGCGCTGATCAGCTATCGTAATTGCCTGAAGCAGCATCATGCCTTCCGGCTTCAGCAGCTCGCCGCATTTATTAAAATAAGTGTCGTAAAACTGATGTCCAACAGCTTCAATCATTTCAATCGACACTAGTTTGTCGTATCGACCAGATAGGTCCCTGTAATCCTGCAGCAATACCGTAATTTTGTGTTCCAGACCTTCTGCGTGGATACGCTCGCAAGCAAGCTCATACTGGGCTTTTGATATGGTTGTGGTGGTGATTTGGCAACCATAGTGCTTGGCAGCATAGATGGCGAAACCACCCCATCCAGTGCCTATTTCCAGAACATGGTCTGCCGGGCTCAGCTTAAGCTTCTGGCAGATTCTCTCCAGCTTGCAAAGGGAGGCTTCTTCCAGACTCATGTCATCTCGGTCAAAGATTCCTGATGAATACATCATGGTGCGATCAAGAAAGAGCTGAAACATGTTGTTGCCCAGATCATAATGCGCTGCAATATTTTTGCGGCTGCCTGACTGGGTGTTTCGGTTGAGGTAATGCAGCACCTTGAGAAATGGCCTTGCCAGCCATGCTGCCTGCCCCTCAAGGTTATCCATGACGTTCTGGTTAATGGCCATGATACGAATCAGCGCTGTCAAATTGTCGGCTGTCCAGTAGCCCAGCATATAAGCCTCACCTGCTGCTACAGAGCCGCCGAATGCAATTTCGCCATAAAAGCGAGGGTCATGAACATAGATGGTGGCTTCAAGCTCTCCACTTTGACCAAATCTCTGCTGATGCCCGTTCTCGACGATAGTGAGTGCGCCAGATTGGATATTTTTAAGCCTTTTCAGGACAAATTCTCTGGCCAGTTGATTCAGCCAGCTACCGTGTTTACTTCTGCTTAGGCCAAATAAGGCGGTGTTTCCAACAGATGTGTTTTTCATAGAGCGTTCCTGTCTGAAGTTTGCTTATCCGGGTGAGGAAAAAAGGGGACACGTTTAAGCCACAGCATAAAGGCCTGCCAGTAAATAGCGAAAAGGACTTTTAAGGTCATGGCCGGGTATGCGAGCAACAACCAATTTAGCAATCGTGGCTGTAATTCTTTTCTTTCCAATACCATTCTTGCATTAAACATTTTGCCGTCAGCATGGCGATTCAACATGTCGATGCTGATGCCTTGATCCGGCAAGGAAAAACGCCATTGATAGCGGATAGCCATAGGCATAAAAGGTGATACATGAAAAGACTTGTCGAACTCAAACTCGGAGCCCCCTGATCGACAATCCAGCACATAAGCATGGCGCTGATTCCATGGGGTATTGTTGATTTCAGCCACAATCGCAAGCAGCGTTTTGGCATCATCTGCATAGCAATAATAGAAACTTACCGGGTTGAAACAAAAACCAAAATAACGCATGTGGGTCAGCAAGCGAATAGGGCCTGTGACATTGATGCCGGTTTTCTTTCTGACGAGATCAGTCACAGCTTGCCTGAGGGTAGTGTCGGGGTCGCCCAGATAATCCGATCGCTTGAACCATGCTATGTTGCGCTTCTGATATGACCACAGGCGGTTCTGATCGAACAGGTTTGGCAGCTCGTCAAGATCGAGATACATCATGAAAAGCTGGTAGCGAAACCCATGGAACACTGGCAAGTATCGTTTATGCTCCACCCAGCCTGTGTAGATGGCACTATGCATCTAGGTTTGCTGCCTTAAAGTGTTGTAATGCTGCAAGGGCGCTGACTACCCCATCTTCGTGGAAGCCATTACGCCAGTATGCGCCTGCATAAGCAGACCGATTCTGACCACTGATTTCAGCATGTCTGGTTTGAGCATGCGCAGCCTCAATGGTGTAAACAGGGTGGTGATAGGTCAAGCGTTTAATGACCTTGGCGGGATTAATCATGTCAGTATGATTGAGCGTCACCAGCAGTTGATCATCGCATTTCAGGCTCTGCAGTATATTCATGTTGTAAGTCACAGCCACCTTGCCCAGAGGCTGTTTGGTGACATGGTAGTTCCATGCGGCCCAAGCTAGCTTCTTCGTATCTGTATGAAGATAAATACTGTTTTCCTGATACTGAATAGCTGAAAGCACTTCTTTCTCTGCAGGGGTGGGGTCTTTCAGCATCCTGAGCGCCTGATCGCTATGGCAGGCAAAAAACACCCAGTCAAAACTTTCTTCTTCTCCATGCAGCGGGGTAATTCTGACTGATTTTTTCAGGCGTCTCACAGACACGACGGGGGTATTCAAGCGGATGCGATGTTGCCACCCCTGCGTGATGGCTTCCACATATCTTGCCGAACCACCCTCAATCACTCGCCACTGAGGTCTGTCGTTGACTGTCAGCATGCCATGATGATGAAAAAACCTGACAAAGAAGCGGGCAGGGAACTCAAGCATCTGAACTGCATCTGTGGACCAAATCGCGGCCCCCATAGGGATAATGTAATAATCAATAAACTGTTGGCTATACACTTGAGTTT
>CAYXMC010000037.1:0-10146 GCA_964466095.1 uncultured Methylophilaceae bacterium
GAATAATTTTCTGCGCCACATCTTCTGCACTGGTCCTATCGGTCTGCTCGGACAAAATCACGGTAAACTCATCACCGCCCAGTCGAGCAACCGTGTCGGATTCTCTCACGCACTGGCTGATGCGATCTGCCGCCTGCCTGAGCAATTGATCCCCATGCTCATGACCTAGCGTATCGTTAACCTCCTTGAATTCATCCAGATCAATCAGCAATAGCGCCAGCGGCAATTTTACGCGATTGGATTTCTTGATCTCCTGTATCAGCCTGTCCTGAAACATACGCCTGTTAGGCAGGCCAGTCAGTGAATCAAAATTGGCTTGCCGCCATATGAGTTTTTCTGATTGCTTTTTTTCAGTGATATCCGAGAAAAGCGCGACATAACGATAAACCCTGCCCTCTTCATTCTTGATGGTATTGATGGTCATCCACTTGGTATGGGTCTCGCCATTCTTGCGCCTGTCGCACATCTCACCCTGCCAATGACCATAGGTATTGATGGCATGCCACATGTCCTGATAAAAAGCACGGTCGTGCATGCCCGAGCTGAAGATGCGCGGATTCTTGCCGGCAACATCATCTATTGAATATCCGGTTATCAGTGAAAATGCAGGATTGATAGAGATAACATTGTTGTCTTCATCACTGACCAGTATGCCCTCACTGCTATTCTGGTAAACCAGTGCTGCAAGATTGAGCTGCTCTTCCACTCGTTTGCGGTCGGTAATATCCTCGACAATCGACCAGATATATTGCTGTCCATCTTTGTCCGCAATCAGCACTCCATTCAAGCGAACCGGTATAAGCCGGCCCTGACTGCTGAGATATTCTTTCTCGTATGGGCCATATTTACCGGTGCTGTGCAGACGGGATAACTGCTCATTCTCCATTGCTTCATAACGCTTGGGCGTAAGGTCCCAGTAGCTCAACTGCTTCAATTGCTCCAGAGAATATCCAACCATATTAAGAAATGCAGGATTGGCCTCGACAAAGCTGCCATCCATGGCGTTGCGTGCAATACCAAGCGGAGACATTTCAAACAGGCTGCGTAGCTTGGCCTCGCTAAGCTGAGTGCCATTTACATGCATCTTTTCGGTCACATCAACAGTGGCGCATATCAGATAACTTAGTTGTCCCTTGTCATCATAAATTGGCTGCTTGACGGTATATCCTATCCGCTGTTCTTGCAGACGTGGATTCCAGATAGTTTCCTGAAATGTGTTTTTTTTGCGGGTGTTGACTACGGTGCTATCTTGGCTGAGATAACGGTTAAGAAAATCCGGCGGGAACAAGGTGCTGCCATTAGTGCCTTGCAACTCTGAAAATGAAATACCCCACTCTAATTCAAAAGCTTTATTGACCATGGCAAATTTGCTATCTGCATCTTTGATATAAATAGCAATCGGGATTGCGTCGATTATTTTTTGTATTATTTTTGAATCGTCTGCCAAGATACCATCCTCTTTATATCGTATATTTTTATGTATCACCCGCCAGTGACAAAGAAACTTTCGCGCAAAATTACCATAATCTAATAATGGTTAAAATAACAGAACAAACTGAAAGGTCAAGTTTATAAAGGGAGTACTACGATATGGCTAATAAAAAGACAAACACCCGCATGAAGCGGGCGTTGTTATTGAATCCGGCAGATAATATCAATATTTCCTGAACTGGCCGACCACGACGCCGAATATCTCCAGATTCTGGCCTGGCCTGATGGTGGCATAAGCTTTATTGGCAGGGTAAAGCACAAACTCCCCCTTTTCCCGGCCTAGCGTTTTTAGAGTGAATTCGCCATCCACAATGGCCACCACGATGTCACCCACATTGGCCATCTGACGCTTTTCAACAACGACGATATCATTAGGCAGGATGCCTGCGTCCTGCATGGAATCCCCCTTGACTTCGATCATGATGGTTTTGGAAGGCTGGGAGACCAGATAATCATCAATGGTGAGCGTATCGTGGGCATTGCCATAGCTGGCACTCGGCAAACCCGCGCGCACAACATCACCCGCCAGAATACGCTCAAAGAAACGTTTGCCCGGTTTTAATCGGCCGGTCTCTGTGGCTTCCAGATACCCTTGCAGCTTGAGCCTTGCCACCAGTGCTGCGGCAGTTGCACGGGATTTAAAGCCCAGCAATTGGCAGATTTTGGCAAAAGAGGGCATGGCCCGCTCTTCTGCATAGAAATCCTGCAACTGACCCAGATATTCGCTATCGTCACCCATGACACCTCCCCGATCAAATGTTCAATTCAATCATAAACGAACATTTGTTCTAATGGCAAGCATTACAGGCGAATAGTAACGACGCCATAAATACTTTCTTTAATAAAAGACCATTTTCACCCTTTTATTCCACCGATTCATTTTGCCTGTCATCCATGACAATCACATCCAATTAGTCATAAAACCGCAACGCAGGAAAAATCATGGCAGAAGAAAGTGATTTGGAAAAAACGGAAGAGGCCTCCCCCAAGCGCATAGAAAAAGCGCGTGAGGAAGGCGATGTTCCGCGTTCCAGAGAGCTGGCAACCTGCACGGTATTGCTCGCTGCTGGCCTTGGCATGTGGATATTAGGTGGCAATTTGAATAGTGCTTTGAAAAATAATCTGGCAACCAGTCTCAAGTTCGAGCGTGAACTTGCCTATGACCCTATGCTGCTGCTGACACGTATTGCAGAACATATTGCCGATCTGCTGATTGCATTCTCTCCGCTGGCATTGGTGCTGTTTGCTGTCGCTGTCGCGTCCCCAGTACTGATTGGTGGCTGGAATTTTAGTGGCAATGCCTTGATTCCAAAATTCAGTCGTCTTAATCCTATCAGTGGCATGACCAATATCGTCTCCAAGAACTCGCTAGTGGAGCTGATCAAGGCGATAGGCAAATCTGCCATCGTCGGCATTGTCGCCTTTTTTGTGATTTCCAGTGATTTCACCGAGATACTCTCTCTGGCATTAACACCGCTCAATGTTGGTATCTCTGAAGTAGAAAGCATGCTGATCAAGGGCTTTATGTTCACCGTTGGCGCACTGGTCCTGATTGCTGCAATTGATGTGCCTTATCAGCTTTGGCATTACGCTGAAAAACTGAAAATGACTAAAGAAGAAGTGCGTCAGGAAAACAAGGAATCTGAAGGTAATCCTGAAATCAAGGCTCGTATCCGCCAGCAGCAACGTGAAATTGCTCGCCGTCGCATGATGGCTGAAATTCCGAATGCCGATGTCGTCATCACCAACCCGACTCACTATGCAGTTGCCATCAAATATGCTGAAAACACCATGGGTGCCCCCCGTGTGGTTGCCAAGGGTGCAGATGCCGTGGCGCTAAAGATTCGTGAGATTGCTGCCGAGCATAAGGTGCTGACACTGGAATCACCAAAACTGGCACGGGCTCTGTTTGCTCACACCGAGCTTGGCGACGAGATACCTGAAGCCCTTTACTCAGCGGTAGCTGAAGTGCTGGCTTATGTATTCCAGTTGCGCATTTTCAATACCCATGGCGGACACTACCCCGATAAACCAGGCAATGTGGAGGTGCCAGATGCGCTGGACCCACATTTCAATCCTGAATTGAGGACTGCATCATGAACGGTATTTCATTACCAGCATGGCTGAGCGGCGCCAGCGGAAAATCCGTGGCAGCGCCATTGATCATCATCATGCTGCTGGCCATGATGATATTGCCCTTGCCAGCAATTGCGCTGGATGTGTTCTTTACTTTTAATATTGCACTATCCATTCTGGTTTTGCTGATTGGCCTGCAAACTGCCAAGCCACTGGACTTTCTGGCATTCCCGACTGTATTGCTGGTGACTACCATGCTGCGCCTGTCACTCAACGTGGCATCCACTCGCGTTGTGCTGACCGAAGGCCATACTGGGCCCGATGCTGCAGGCAAAGTCATCGAGGCTTTTGGCCACTTTCTGATTGGGGGCAACTACACTGTCGGTATCGTTGTTTTCATCATCCTCACCATCATCAACTTTACCGTGGTCACCAAAGGTGCTGGCCGTATCGCTGAAGTAGGCGCACGTTTCACCCTGGATGCAATGCCCGGCAAACAGATGGCGATTGACGCAGACCTCAATGCCGGCCTGATCGGAGAAGATGAAGCCCGTCGCCGCCGTACCGAGATCGGTCAGGAGTCCGAGTTCTACGGGGCCATGGACGGTGCCAGTAAATATGTACGTGGTGACGCCATCGCCGGCATTCTCGTCATCATCATCAATATCCTTGGCGGTCTGATTGTAGGCGTAGTCCAGCATGATCTGGCTTTTGGCGATGCAGTGAAGAACTACACCCTGCTGGCGATTGGTGACGGCCTGGTTGCACAGATTCCATCGCTGATCATCTCCACCGCTGCTGGCGTGGTGGTTTCCCGTGTGGCGAATAATCAGGATCTTGGCACGCAACTGGTGAACCAGCTCTTTTCCAACCCTAAAGCCATGAACATCACTGCGCTGATTGTGGGCGGCATGGGCATGATTCCGGGCATGCCACACTTTGCCTTTATTGCATTGGCAGCCATACTTGGCGGCATTGCTTATGTGATAGAAAGCAACAAGAACAAGGTAGCAGAAGCAGAGCCTGAAACCAAACCTGAAGTGACTGCAGAGAATGTTGAAGCCTCCTGGGATGATGTTGTGCCTGTGGATGTAATCGGTCTTGAAGTCGGTTATCGCCTGATCCCGCTGGTAGACAACGCCCAAGGTGGTGACCTGCTGAAGCGCATCAAAGGTCTGCGCAAGAAATTCGCACAGGAAGTCGGCTTTCTCACACCGCCTGTGCATATCCGCGACAATCTGGAACTTCGTCCATCCGGCTATCGCATCACCCTCAAAGGGGTAGAAATTGCCAGTGGCGAATCCAACAATGGTCAGTTTTTGGCGATAGACCCCGGGATGGTCACCGGTCAATTGCCGGGCCCTGTCACCAGCGACCCAGCTTTCGGCCTGCCTGCGGTATGGATTGAAAACAATATGCGAGATCAGGCACAGAGCATGGGCTACACCGTGGTAGATGCCAGCACAGTGGTAGCAACTCACCTTAACCATGTCATCAACATGCATGCGTCTGAACTGCTAGGCCGTCAGGAAGTGCAGCAATTGCTGGATCATCTGGGCAAGGAATCACCCAAGCTGGTAGAAGACTTGGTGCCCAAGTTACTCTCGCTTTCTGTCGTGCAAAAAGTACTGCAAAACCTCTTGCAGGAAGGCGTGCATATCCGCGACATGCGCACCATCATCGAGACTCTTTCCGAATATGCGCCACTCAGTCAGGACGCTACCGAATTGACCTCGCAAGTACGTATCAGACTTGGCCGCGCCATTGTGCAGCAACTATTCCCCGGCAATAGCGAGATGTCCGTGATGTCGCTGGATAACAATCTGGAGCGCTTGCTGCTGCAAGCCATGCAAGGCAATGGCGAAGGCACCTCCATAGAGCCTGGCCTGGCTGAAACACTGGCACGCCAGACCGAGCAGGCAGCACAACAACAGGAACAAATGGGCATGACGCCAGTACTGCTGGTATCAGCCCCATTAAGAACTGCGCTGGCGAAGTTTCTGCGCCGCGCTATCCCCAACCTGCGTGTACTTTCACACGAAGAATTACCTGATTCAAAAACCATACGCGTTACTAACCTGATTGGAGGTTCAGCATGAATATCAAACGTTTTTTCGCCATGAGTTCCCGTGAAGCACTTAGCATGGTGCGCAGCGAACTGGGGCCGGATGCCGTCATTATTTCCAACCGCTCAGTGGATGGTGGTAACGAGATTCTGGCCGTGCGTGGTGACGATATGGACAACCTGATCTCCAACAAACCACAGCAACCTGCCCCGGAGTTCAAGACTTCTGGCGCTAATGATGGCATCAAGAATATTGACCCGAAAAAAGCACAGGAGATGATCTCTCTGCTGACCACCAAGCCAGCGCAGGCACCCAAAGCTGCACCTGCAGAACCCACTCCTAAAATGGCAAGTTCTGTGATGATGACGCAGCAACAGAATCAGGAAATGCAGCGCGTGATGAGCGAAATCCGCCAGATGCGCGACACACTCCAATCTCAGTTGAGCGAAATCTCCTGGAGCAACACACAACGCCGCAACCCGGTGAAGAAAGAACTTTTGAAGTCCATGCTTAGCGCTGGTTTCGGTGCCGGCATCTCACGCCATCTGGTTGAGAACCTGCCAGCAGATGCCAAGGATGCCTTGTCCTGGGCTAAGAACATTCTCTCCAAGAATCTGCAGACCGTCAGCAATGAGGCTGACATTCTGGACAAGGGCGGTGTGTTTGCCTTGGTAGGCCCTACCGGTGTAGGCAAAACCACAACTACCGCCAAGCTGGCAGCCCGCTTTGTCATGAAGCACGGCCCGGGCAAACTGGCTTTGATTACTACCGATGCCTATCGTATCGGCGGTCATGAGCAGTTGCGCATCTATGGCAAGATTCTCGGCGTCATGGTGCATGCGGTCAAAGATGAAGCTGACCTCAAACTGGCGCTCGAAGAGCTGAAGAATAAACACACTATCCTGATTGATACCGTTGGTGTCAGCCAGCGTGACCGCATGGTAGCTGAACAGGTGGCCATGCTCAGCAACAGCAAGATCAAGAAGATACTCTGCCTGAATGCCACCAATACCAGCGAGACCTTGAGCGATGTCGTTAACGCGTACCGCGGCAAGGGTCTGGATGGCTGCATCGTCACCAAGATTGATGAGGCAGCCACACTAGGTGGTGCGCTTGATGTGGTCATTCAGGAGAAACTCAAGGTGTACTACCTGACCAATGGTCAGCGCGTACCGGAAGACATTCATCTGGTCAACAAGACCTGGCTCATGCACCACTTGTTCAACAGCAAGAAAACGCGTGCTGAACCCTTCACTGATGAAGAGCTGCCATTCCTCATGGCCAACCACGCCCAAATGAACGGTAGCGGACTGGAGGTCAGCCATGTCTAGTTTTCAATATGATCAGGCCGCCGGCCTGCGTCGCATCATGGCGGGCCCCAAGCCCCGCTTAGTCTCGGTGCTTTCTGCCAGCAAAAAGGATGAACAAGCCAAGATCATCAGCAATCTGGCCGCTTCGCTTAACCGTCAAGGCGCCGATGTTCTGGTAGTACATGCAGGACAGGATACTGACGAAGCCTTTCGGCATTATGACCTTAACAACCTGCCATCACTGATGGATCAGGCGCAGGGCAATTTCAGCAATTACAACGCTATCAAGACTGCGGCACAGGGCTTTGCCGTATCGCGCCTTTTGCCGCGCCTGCGCAATATCCGTCAGTACGATGCTGAGTCTGTCAGCAGCCTTAACCAACTGTTTTCGACTCTGGCCAGCACACATGAAATCGTGCTGGTAGACACCATGCTCACCAACGATTATGTGCTGCCACTGGATGTGCTTAACCAGAGCGAGATCGTTATCCAGATGAACCAGAAGCCGGACTCCATCAAGCAGGCTTACAGTTTGATCAAGATACTTTGCCAGCAGCTGGGTCGCCGCCCTTTCGGCATATTGATACATGATGCCGATGAACGGACTGCTCAGATGGTATTCAACAATATCGCTGAAGTAGCGCGTCGCTTCATGCATATTGAGCTGGAATTCATGGGATTCATCCCGACTGATGTACACTTGGGCCGCGCCGCAAAACTGGGACGCTCAGTCATTGATGCATTCCCTATGGCGTCTGCCTCTCAGGCTTTCAAGCAACTTGCCTTAAAGCTGGATTATCGGCAATCCGCAACCAACCACATGCAAATGATCTAGGAACCTTGCCATGTATACCGCCACCGGAAAAAAAGACCAGAAAGAAACTCTACTCGCCCAGCATGCTGGTCTGGTTAAAAAAATGGCTTACCAGCTCAAGGCTAAACTACCTGCCAGCGTAGAGGTGGACGACCTCATACAGGCAGGCATGATGGGCCTGCTGGATGCCGTCAACCGTTATGAAGATACGCATGGCGCACAGTTCGAGACTTATGCCTCGCAGCGCATCCGCGGCTCTATGCTGGACGAACTGCGTAGCGCGGACTGGCTGCCACGCAGTGTGCGCAAAAGCATGCGTGAAGTAGAAACAGCAATCCAGAGTCTTGAGCAGAAGCTTGGCCGCTCTCCCAGCGAAGGCGAAGTAGCCAAGGAGATGAAACTCAATATTAACGATTACTATGAAATGCTGAGTGACTGCAGTGGCCACCAGCTAGTGTATTACGAAGATTTTCATGAGGCGGACAGCGGCGATCATTTTCTCGACCGGCATGTGCGCGACAATGATGGTGACCCTATCCAGATGCTGCTTTCCAGTGGCTTTAAAGAAGCCCTGGTAGAGGCGATTGAGTCATTGCCTGAGCGTGAAAAAATCCTGATGGGCCTTTACTACGAACAAGAGCTGAACCTGAAAGAAATTGGCGCTGTGATGAATGTTTCCGAATCTCGTGTTTGTCAATTACACAGCCAGGCGGTGGCGAGACTGCGCACAACACTGAGAGAACAACTATGGACTGGGGCAGTATAAGCGGGCTTGTCCTCGCATTACTTGGCATTATTGTTGGGCAATCGCTGGAAGGCGGCAAAATTGCCTCCCTGCTGCAGCCTGCGGCATTTGTAGTGGTAACGCTGGGCACTTTAGGTGCCGTGCTGCTGCAAAGCAAACCAAGCAATTTCTTTAACGCCCTGCGTATGTTGCGCTGGGTATTTATCCCGCCGCCAGATGACCGCAATGATCTGGCACGCCGCATTTCGCTCTGGGGAGCGATTGCGCGCAAAGAAGGCATCATCCATCTGGAGCCTTACCTGAATACGGAAAAGGATCCGTTTGTACAAAAAAGCCTGCGCATGATGATAGATGGCATTCCACCGCAAACCATACGCGATATCTGCAAGAACGATCTGGAACAATATGAAATCGCCCAGCGCGGCGCCATCAAGGTATGGGATTCAGCCGGCGGCTATTCCCCTACCATCGGCATTCTTGGCGCGGTACTGGGGCTGATACACGTGATGGAAAACCTGTCTGACCCCAATATGCTGGGCAGTGGTATTGCCGTGGCTTTTGTTGCCACCATTTATGGTGTGGGTCTCGCTAATCTGGTGTTTATCCCGATTGCCAACAAGCTCAAAACCATCACGCAATTTGAGATCAGTCGTCGCGAGATGCTGCTGGAAGCGCTTGCCTCAATCGGTAATGGCGAGCACTCCATCATGATAGAAGAACGCTTGTCGAGCTACCTGAGGTAAACCGGCATGCGCAGAAGAAAACACGAAGAAGACAATGAAAACCACGACCGCTGGCTGGTTTCTTATGCGGACTTCATTACGCTGTTATTCGCCTTTTTTGTGGTGATGTATGCCATCTCATCAGTCAACCAAGGCAAGTATCGCCAGCTTACCAGCTCGCTAGGCAGCGCTTTTGGTAGCGTCAACAGCAACCCCAGCACCAAGAACGAGACTCAGGTCAGCAACAGTAACGCCAATGGCAATCACCTCAAACAAAAGCCGGGCTTCATTGAGCCGTTGGCGATTGCTAAACTCAAGAATGAAAAAATGCGTATCGAGCGCGAAAAGCTCAACGCCATGGCAACAGACCTCAAAACCGCGCTACAACCCATGATCAACGATGGCAAGATACAGGTCATGCAAACCAGCCGGGGTATCCGCATCGATATCCATGACAGTCTGCTTTTCAGTCCAGGCTCGGCACAGCTGAATGACATTGAAGCGCTGACCACCTTACAGGATATCGTCCCCACTCTTCTTGCCAGTCAGCAGGAAGTGCAGATCGAAGGGCACACGGATAATGTCCCCATCAAAAATGCGCTTTATCCATCCAACTGGGAATTGTCTGCAATCCGCGCCACCACGGTACTCGGTGTCTTCAGCCGTGGCGGGGTTACCGAGTCGCGCCTGAGTGCTATCGGTTATGGTTCATCGCGCCCGGTTGCCGAGAACGAAACAGCCGAAGGCCGAGCCAAAAACCGCCGGGTTTCCATCATGATCCTGCGCGATAACCTGGCGCCGCCGATTGATCTAGCGCAACCGGCCGCAACACAGGAAAAGAATCAAAGCCCGAGCTCAGTCAACCCCGGATGATCATCCGGCCTGCGACCCAGCGGCCAGAAAAATTTGCGCTCGCTTTCCT
>CAYXMC010000038.1:0-10045 GCA_964466095.1 uncultured Methylophilaceae bacterium
CGAGGGGTACGATGATGTTATCGAGTGCCTCGTAGAGCGGTTGGTCATTTTGCATTTCTGCCGCTTTGATCAGATCAGGAAGGATATCAGGGGAGAAAATGAACCAAGCAGCGACGAGTAACTGTATGGCAATCATGATGCGTAAGAGCAAGAGAGAATTAGATGGCATGTTTGGGTTCATTGTGAATGCCTAACGTAAAGTAGCCATCCTAATTGACGCTTTATAATCCGTCAAAAAGGTAGCTATGGAAAAATCGTTGATTAATTTCTTTATTATTTTCATGAGGATACTCATTTTTAGTACCTCCTAAATAAAAGCAGACTACCCATCACTATTTAATACAAACCGCCCGTACCTGCGCCATGTCGGTAATGCCTTGCAGTACTTTCTCGATACCATCTTGTTTTAATGTACGCATACCGTCTTCCAGCGCGGTGGCAAACATCTCGGCCACGCGGGCGTGCTCCTGAATGTTTTTCTTGATGGCATCTGTGCCTTCCAGCAGTTCGTGCAAGCCCACACGGCCCTTGTAGCCGGAGTTGTTGCACTTTTCGCAGCCGGTGGCTTTGTAGAGGGTGAGCTGGCCTTTATCGTTGCCGAATTTCTTGACCCAGTTTTGGTAAATGCCTTTGTATGAGCCTTCCGGGTCTTTTTTCCAGCTGGTGGTGTTCTGCAGTTCCAGGCAGTACTCATTGAGCATGCTTTTGATTTCTTCTGGAGTCGGGGTGTAGGGCTTTTTGCAATCACACAGGCGCTTGGCCAGACGTTGCGCCAGAATGCCAAGCAGCGCATCAGCAAAGTTGAATGGGTCCATGCCCATATCCAGAAGGCGGATGATGGATTCCGGGGCGCTATTGGTGTGCAGGGTGGCGAACACCAAGTGGCCGGTGAGCGAGGCTTCGATACCGGTGGATACGGTTTCCTTATCCCGCATTTCACCCACCATGATGACATCCGGGTCGGCACGCAGGAAGGCTTTCATCACCGTGGCAAAATCCAGCCCGGCTTTTTTGTTGACCTGTACTTGGCGCAGGCCTTTTTGCGTGATTTCAACCGGGTCTTCTGCTGTCCAGATCTTGGTTTCTGGTGTGTTGATATAACCGAGGGCTGAGTGCAGCGTGGTGGTTTTACCAGAGCCAGTTGGGCCGCAAACGAAGAACAGGCCGTAAGGTTTGGCAACCAGTTCTTTCAGTTTTTTGTTGTTGTGGTCGGAGAGGCCGAGCTTATCCAGCGGGATAGGCTTACCCGCGGCCAGAATACGCATGACGATATCTTCCACACCGCCGGCACTGGGGATAGTGGCAACGCGCAGCTCAATATCCAGCGGGCCGAATTTTTTGAATTTGATCTTGCCGTCTTGTGGCTTGCGGCGCTCGGCGATATCCAGATCGCACATGATCTTGATACGGGCAACCAGTGCATTGCGGTAGCTGGGCGGTACTTCGATGTAATTGACCAGCGAGCCATCCTTGCGGAAGCGAATTTCGGTTTTGGCTTTTTCTGGATACGGTTCGATATGGATATCTGAAGCGCCCTGATTGTAGGCGTCGATAATGATCTTGTTGACCAGCTTGACCAGCTCGTTATCGCTGGCGGCTGAGACGTCCTCAGCGCTTGGGCCGGAATCCTCGTCCTCATCACCCATGGTAGAGAGGATGTCGCCGATATCACCAGACATGCCGCCGGCACCATAAAACTGCTCTACAGTGCCTTTGAAATCACTGAGCAGGCAGACTTTATAGGTGATTTTGGCGTGGCGCGGGAAGATATTGCTGACAATACGAGAGCTTTTTACCTTTTCCGGGTCTGGCGTCAGAATCACCAGACCATCATCCTTGGTTTCATCAATCGGCAGCCAGCCATTGGACATGACATATTCCTGCTTGAGGTTCTTCAGCAGATCCATGGGTTTAACGCGGTCTACCTTGAATGGCTCGTAAGGGACGCCAAAAAAGCTGGAAAGCGATTTGCCGATAAATGCACCTTTGACCTGAAATTCCTCTATCAGGATTTCTTCCAGATCTTTGCCTTTTTTACGCGCGGAGCGCTGGGCTAGCTCCAGCTCTTGCGCGGAGATCACCCCCTCTGATACCAGTGAATCAAACTTGGTTTTGACCATGCCACCCATAGGCGTTTGCCGTTGGGTGAGGGCGATAGCCAAGGTCTTGGCCAGCTCGGGTGCGCCTTCTTCTGCCATTGCCGGGAAAGGCAGGCCAGACATGGTGTTGATGACCTGCACCACACCCATCAGGGTGCCGTCTTCCTGATTGAGAATAGGGAATACCAGCATTTGCTTGGTGCGGAAGCCGGTTTTCTTATCGACTTCTTTCAGGAAGCGAATTTCAGGGCTGATTTTTGCCAGCTCAGCATCGTCATAAACATCTGCGATTTTGAGTATGGTTTTATGAAAAGCGACATAGCCAGCGATACTTTGGGGGTTGATGGCCAGCTTGAGTTCCTTGAACTCGTTGAGGCCGGTTTTTACTTTAGAGACGATGGCTGTGTTGTCATCACTGGTGACATATAAGGTCAGACGTTCGGCTTCAAACAGGGCGCGAATATCCTGACTGACTTCAAGGATGATTTCATCAATATTACGAGTTGCGTGGATTTTGTTGGTAACGGCTTGCAGCTTTTTGGTGAAGGCAAGCTTGTTGCCCATTTCGGCAAGGCTGTTGGCTTCCTGTTCGGGCGCGATTGCTGGGTTATTCATCGTCACTTTAACCTTTTTTGCAGCATTTTCATGGATATCTGCACACTACCATAGCGTGTTCTAAAGTCAATTCGCAAGGGACTTTAGGCCTGCCTTTGCGGTAAAATCACAGCATATTTCATTTAACCGGATTGTAAAAAATGCCTGTCAATTATGCTGCACCCCAAGCCGACCAGTTAAAGCCCGTCAAAGGGGTGGAATTAGGCTTTGCCGAAGCTTATATCCGTAAACCTAACCGCAAGGATTTGCTGGTGGTGCGCCTAGGCGCTGGCACCAAAGTAGCTGGCGTATTCACCAAGAACCGCTTTTGTGCAGCGCCAGTGGTGTTGTGCAAGGAGCATCTTTCCGCCGGTGCTGAGATTCGCGCATTGGTAGTAAACACTGGCAATGCTAACGCTGGCACTGGTGAAGAAGGCATGCAGCGGGCAAGGCAAACTTGTGATGCGCTGGCAAAGGAGTTGGGTTTGCAGGCAAATCAGGTGTTGCCGTTTTCTACTGGCGTGATTTTGGAACCGCTGCCGATAGACCGCGTTGTGGCTGGCTTGCCAGCTTGTGTGGCCAACCTGAAGGAAGATAACTGGCTGAATGCGGCAGAAGCGATCATGACCACAGATATCGTGGCCAAAGGCAGCTCGCGCCAGCTCGCTATTGGTGGCAAGACTGTGACTATTACCGGTATTGCCAAAGGCTCCGGCATGATCCACCCCAATATGGCAACCATGCTGGGCTATGTAGCAACGGATGCGGCGGTGAGTCAGCAGGCTTTACAAGCAATTATCGACCATGCGGTGAACCGCTCTTTCAACTGTATTACCGTGGATGGCGATACCTCCACCAATGACTCTTTGGTGCTGATGGCGACTGGCCAGGCTGGCAATGCGGAGATTAATCTGGATAGCGCTGACTACACAGCCCTCCGTGATGCCATGACTGCAGTGGCGATCGAGCTGGCACAGGCGATCGTGCGTGACGGTGAGGGCGCTACCAAGTTCATGACCATCAAGGTTGAAGGTGGTAAAAATGAAGAAGAGTGCCGCAAGGTTGCCTATGCCATCGCTCATTCACCGCTGGTCAAAACTGCCTTTTTTGCTTCTGACCCTAATCTCGGCCGTATCCTCGCGGCGATTGGCTACGCAGGGGTGGATGATCTGGATGTAAATGCCCTGCAGCTTTATCTGGGAGATGTGCTGGTGGCCGAGCATGGTGGTCGCGCCAAGAGTTATGAAGAGGCGCAGGGCGCCGCAGTGATGAAAGAAGCAGAGATATTGGTGCGCGTGGTGTTGAATCGTGGCACGGCTGAGGCAACAGTCTGGACCTGCGATTTCTCTTACGATTACGTCAAAATCAACGCAGATTACAGAAGCTGATATGGCCGATATTGATCAAATATTGCAGCGGGCAGAAAGCCTGCTTGCAAGGCTGGAAGGCTTTTTGCCGCAGCCGGTAGCTGCGCCAGACTGGAGTGCAGTGGCTTGGCGCTGGCAGATCATAGGCGGGCGCGGTCAGCTGGTAGCAGTGCCGCATCCGCACCAGATCAAGCTGGATGCGATTCATAACGTGGATGAGCAGAAAGAAACGATTGTTCGCAATACCCGCCAGTTTTTGGCTGGGCTGCCAGCGAATAATGTGTTGCTGACTGGTGCACGCGGTACGGGCAAGTCTTCTTTGGTTAAAGCCTTGTTGACTGATTTTTCTGCAGAAGGCCTGCGCTTGGTAGAGGTGGATAAGCATGACCTGATTGCATTACCGGAAATCGTTGCTTTGCTGCGTGAACGCCCGGAGAAATTTATCGTTTTTTGCGATGATTTGTCTTTTGACCATGGAGAGCCTGGCTATAAAGCGCTGAAGGTAGTCCTGGATGGCTCGGTTGCAGCGACTTCCGAGAATGTGCTGGTGTATGCGACTTCCAATCGGCGCAACCTGATGCCGGAATTCATGTCGGAAAATCTGGAAACCCAGTATCTGGGTGAGGAAATACGCCCCGGTGATACCACCGAGGAAAAAGTATCGCTTTCAGAGCGTTTTGGGCTCTGGCTGTCTTTTTATGCCTTCAGTCAGGATGAATACCTGAAAGTGGCAGCCGAATGGCTGCAACACTTTGGCATTGGCGAATTTTCGGATCAGGTGCAGCGCGCAGCCATACAGTTCTCACACACGCGTGGTGCGCGTAGTGGCCGTGTGGCTTACCAGTTTGCCCGTGATTACGCCGGTCGTGCCGGTTTGTCGGCCAAGGCCTGATTCACCCCATGCAGAATTCTCGAGTGGTACACGCTGCTGTTGCTGTCTTGCAGGCACAAGATGGCAGCGTGCTGCTGGCTGAACGTCCCGGAGATAAACCATGGTCTGGCTGGTGGGAATTTCCGGGTGGCAAGATAGAGCAAGGCGAGACCCCAAGAGAAGCGTTGGCTCGTGAGCTGCAAGAAGAGCTGGGCACCGATGTGGTGACTGCTTATCCATGGCTGACGCGCACGTTTGATTACCCGGAAAAGACCGTCAAGCTGCATTTTTTCATGGTGCGTGCCTGGCATGGTGAGCCACATGGCCGTGAAGGTCAGCTCATCAGCTGGCAGCAGGCTGGCGCCCTGTCTGTAGGCCCTATGTTGCCGGCGAATGAGCCGATACTGAAGGCGCTGACCTTGCCGCCGGTATACGCTATCAGCAATTTCTCTGAGATGGGTGAATCGTTTTTTGTGCAATTGCAATCAGCGCTGCAAAACGGATTAAGGCTTATACAGATACGAGAGAAGCAGTTATCGGCAAGCGAACTGAAGGCTTTCTGTCAGCGAGTCATGCAGCTTGCCTACCCTTACAAGGCCAAACTGCTGCTTAATGGTGATATTGCTTTGGCAACCGAGCTTGATCTGGATGGTGTGCATCTCTCCAGCCAGCAATTGATGCAGCTGGAACATAAACCTGATTTACCTTGGGTCGCCGCGTCCTGCCACAGCCGCAAAGAGCTGGATCACGCGGCTAAACTGGGGCTGGATTTTGTGGTCTTGTCTCCGGTGAAACCTACGCTGAGTCATCCCCAAGCCATACCTTTGGGCTGGCAGGCATTTGCCGATTTGCTGGTGGATGTGCCATTCCCAGTCTATGCTTTGGGCGGCATGCAGCAACACGATTTGCAGTCGGCTTGGCAGGCAGGTGCCCACGGCATTGCCATGCAGCGGGATATCTGGCGTTGAAGCTGCGCCGCCCGATTTTGCTGCTGCTATTCTTGATTGTCGCAGGCGTGATTTCGCGCTGGCATCATTACAAGGGGCTGGATCACCGCTTGGTAGAAACCATGCAGTGTGTTGATGTGGTCAAGGGCTGTATTGGCAAGGGGCTTGTTGTTATTTTCAGCCAGCCACCGCAGGTGATGAAACCCTTCAAGGTGCTGGTGCGGAGTGAAGCCAGGCAGGTACACGCCAGCTTTGCCATGCAGGGGATGGAAATGGGGCTGAACCGCTATGTGTTCAAGCAGGCAGGTGATGGTGAGTTTGTCGCTGAAGTGATATTGCCCGTTTGCGTGCAAGGACGCAGCGATTGGGTGATGGAGCTGGAGTTGAGTGGCAGCTTGACGATAGATCGTTACAGGCTGCCGTTTCAGGCTACTCGCTAGCCCCGGACTTGATCGGGCTGCTGATCTCGCTCACGCTTTCTTCGCCCTTGGCATTCTTGAAGTGTAGCTTGAAGCTTACTTTTTCCCCTGCTTTCAGCGGCTTCTTCAAATCGAACAGCATTAGATGAAAACCACCCGGCGCTAGTTTTGCCGGTTTTCCAGCAGCTAGTGGCAGGCTTTTCAGGCTGCGCATTTTCATTACGCCGTTTTCCATGCTCATGCTGTGAATCTCTACGCTGTCAGCGGCAGGGCTTTCCACCCCTACCAGACTGGTATCTTCTGCGCTTTGCAGTGTCATGTAAGCGGCACCGACTTCTTGACCGGGAGCGGTGGCTCTTGCCCAGTTGTCGCTGATGACTACGCCGTTATCTGCAAATGCAGAAATACTGCTTAACCAGAGTGATGCGAGAGCGAATATACGGATGAGTCTCATAAAATATCCCAGTGCTTGGAAAATCAGTTTTCAGGAAAATCGTCGGGTTTGACCTCTTCAGGAATGCGATAGTTTTCACTGGCCCATTGGCCAAGGTCTATCAATTTACAGCGTTCTGAACAAAATGGCCGAAACGGGTTGCTGGTAGAGTATTCGGAAAGCGTATTGCATTGCGGGCAGGCAACTAGCCGCTTTTTTGGTGGGGCTACAGATTGCACAGTATCAGGGTGAAGTTGACTTCAGAATCGCAAAGTTTGGGTTTTTCAGCAGAGTCCAGATTATTAAATCGGATATTGATGGCATATTTGTTTGCGCTGACTTCTGGGAAGCAGGGGCATTCATCATCCAATTCTATACGTAGCATCTGTGCAGGTTTTGCCCCACCCAGCATTTGTTGATAAGCACCACGAATTGCAGTTAATTTGATGCCGGATCCACTGCCACGCAGTATTTGCAGAATGATACGTATCGCATCAAAAATCGGCATCAAAGGTTCCAGCCAAGTCTTGAGGTCGGCGCGGCGGCGCTGTTCTTCCAGCCCTAGCCAGTAGTGGTAAGAAGGCAAGTCGAACTCACAAACACCACCCGGGATGCCAGCACGCTGTTTGATACTCATTAGCCAATCATTATCGCGCAGGGTTTGCCCAAGTTTGACTGAGTTAGCACGCAATGACTGGGAGGTTTGTTCAATTTCCGTAATGACGCCAGTCAATACATTTTCGGCGATGGAAGGATTACCGCGCAGGTTTCCCATCACAATCTTTTGTCTGTCCAATTCTTGCAGGAGATCGGTTTTTAATTCGGCGCGGTCAATCACATCCAATATCTGGAACAGCGAGAGCAACGCGCAGTGGTGGTGAAACTCGTGAGATTCATCCACATTGTGCAAAACTTTGACGAACAGATCCTCCAGTCGCAACAGCGTCCGTATACGTTCATTGAAGGGATAATCGTAGCTGGCCAAAATTTTTACAGAGAATGTGAATCAATAAGATATAAAAAATAAGTTGCGGTGGATTATGAAATTTATTCGCTAACTATGCAAGCTTGCATGTATTTTTCGTGTTTTTCCTTTATTTTTTCCGTTAAAGCTTCAATCGTGGAATTGTTTTCAATGATGTCGTTGGCTAATGCCCGGCGAAAGCTGCGCGAGGCTTGCGCGGCGATGATAGAGCGCACGATGGATTCGGTCATGCCATTGCGCTGCAGGGTACGGCTGATCTGCAGTTCTTCATCGCAATCAATCAGCAAGGTGGATTTGACGATGCCGCTGTAGCGGTTAGTTTCGAAGAATAGTGGAATGGCCAGTATCTGGTAAGGGGCATCGATATTCTTGTTGAGTTCACGCAGGGCTTCGGCATGAATCACGGGGTGCATGATGGCTTCGAGTTTTTTGCGCTCAGCATCTCTAGAGAAGACGTGTTCGCGCATTTTTGCTCTATCCAATGCACCATCTGGGGTAACAAACTCATCTCCAAACACTTTTGCGATCTGTTGCACCATGGGTTGCCATGCAGAAGTCAAACGACGAGAAATCACATCTACATCGACAATAGGCACCCCCAGCGATTCGAAAATCCTGGCGGCTTCGCTTTTACCTGCACCGATTCCGCCTGTGAGTGCTACCACGTACATGTTTATGCCCCTAAATAAAAACTGGAAAGTTGCTGCCCGAAAAACAGTGCTGCAATTCCACCCAATGCAAGATATGGGCCAAAAGGGATGGGCACATCACGTCCGTGGCGGGCCAGGATAATCATGCCGATGCCGATGATGGAGCCCACAATTGAAGAGAGAAGTATGACGGCTGGCAAAAGTTGCCAGCCAAACCATGCACCAATTGCGGCGAGTAACTTGAAGTCACCATAGCCCATGCCTTCCTTGCCGGTCACTAGCTTAAATAGCCAATACACAGACCAAAGAATCATGTAACCGCCGACAGCGCCTATCACAGCAGAACGCAGGTCAGTGAAGCCGCCGTCCAGATTGAATAATATGCCCAGCCATACCAACGGCAGTGTGATGTCATCCGGCAATAGTTGGGTGTCAAAATCAATGAAGGTAAGGGCAATCAGGGCAAAGCTGAATATCCAGGCAGCAACAGTCAGGCTGCTATACCCGAACTTCCAGCTGATGAGGCCTGCCAGCATTCCTGTGAGTGCTTCTATCAATGGATAACGCAGGCTGATCGGGGTTTTGCAGCAGCTGCACTTGCCGCGCAAGAAAGCATAGCTGATGACAGGAATGTTTTCCCAAGCTGCGATCATATGCCCACAAGCCGGGCATGCAGACCGCGGAACAACTAGGTTGTAGGTTGGCGCACGATTTGCTTCAGTGTAATCAGGCTTGGATTGTGCGATTGCTTGTTGCCATTCACGTTCCATCATGATGGGGAGTCGGTGTATTACCACGTTGAGAAAACTGCCGACCATCAGTCCAAATAAAGTAGAAATAGCGATGAAAACACTCGCTTCATTTCGCATTAAATCAAGCGCGTTGACAATAAAATCAGGCATAAGTGAGTAGCTCATTAAACTTAATGCATCTTCGCACCGTTATATACTCAAGGCAATAAAGAATGCCTTGAATTTTGAAATATGCGACCAATCTAACAAACTTGATTTGAAAGGATAGGCAAATGATACAAGCAAATAAAGAATCTTCCTGGGATGCTCCAGTAGTTTGCCGTGTTGAGGTTGATTTGTCCGGTTGGATGGAACAACTGACGGGTCGTGATAACTGGGAAGTGTGTGACGAGGACCAAGATGACGAGTGCGTAAGTTTCACCCTGCGCCACGGTCAACATGAAGCCGAAGTGACGCTTTTTCATAACGGCTACGCGATGGTCGACATGGATGGTGCAACGTTGTTCGATGGTTCATTGACAACCGCTACCAGCGAATGCGCTCACCTCAGCTATTACTTGGCGGACAGCGGCGAAAAAGTCACCTTGCACTAGCTTGGTTGAATGTGGATATGGTCTGGCCGCAAGCCAGACTGGTACCTTGCATGCATCTGCAGATAGGCTGCTTCCAAATTTCTGCTAAATCTGCTGGTATCAAACAGCGCTTCTGATTTTATGTGCTGGCGTAGCTTATTTCTTATTGCATTGAGCTTGTGTTTGTTTGTGGCGAGTTCTAGTGCCAATGCTTCATATTCTTGTAGATTATCTGTAATCAACTCCTGCATATTCAATGCAGTTAGCAGGCTGCTGGCTACGCGCCCTGCAAAACTGCTGCCCTGGCAGGTGATGAGCGGTAGTCCTGCCCAAAGAGCATCGCTCGCAGTGGTGTG
>CAYXMC010000039.1:0-9886 GCA_964466095.1 uncultured Methylophilaceae bacterium
ACTTCGTGAGCTACTGCGGACTTCAAACAGGTGCTCGCCGAAAACCCTTGGATTGTTTGCGTTGCTCGGCATGGCAGAAGGGGAGGGAAAAGCAAACCACCCGAGAATTGTCATTTCGAAGGAGCAGGGCGAGTGAGAAATCTGGTTGGCGGTGCAGCCAGCATAGAATGCAAATCCCCTTGAATACTGATTAAAAACGTATGCCCTACGAGGCAATATCCATGCGCCTTCCCGGCCTGCCATTAGAGCCAATAAGGGTGCGCTTTCCAGAGGCATGCCTTTTTAAGCTGTTGTTTCGGTTTGCTTGAAGTATCAATGTCGCCGCGTGCATAGGCTCTATGCGATAATTCCGGCGTGAAAATCCAGGCCCTTTCTTCCCAAACCCGTTCTCGTTGGTTGCGCAAACCCGTTTTAAGCGGGGTGTATCGCCATTGGCTGGTGGATGAGGGTTCGCTGACCCGGCGTTTACAGTTGCGCTATGCAGATTTTGCCGTGCAGCCGACCAAGGTAGCCTATGCTAAGGCGCTGCTGGATGAGGCGCCTCTGTTGTGCAGTGCTGCACGCAAGCAGGCTTTGATCCGCGAGGTAATGCTTACTGGCGGTAAGTGCCCAGTAGTGTTTGCGCATAGTGTGTTGCCAAGGGCGAGCTTGCGCGGGGCTTGGCTGGGCCTGAGCCATATCGGCAATAAGCCGCTGGGTGGCGCTTTATTTGCCAACCCGCGGGTGGTGCGCACGCCCTTGAGTTTCAAGAAGCTGCGGCGTCAGCATGCCTTATATATAAGCGCCACGCAGCACTTGCAGCACAAGCCGGCTTTTCTGTGGGCGCGGCGTTCGGTGTTTCGCCTCAACCACGCAGCGATTATGGTAACTGAGGTTTTTCTGCCTGAGGTTTTGCATGGATAGCAAACGCTTAATACAAAAGCTGGATGCCTATGAGCGCCTGATGCGGCTGGATAAGCCGATAGGCATATTGCTGCTGCTGTGGCCTACACTGTGGGCTTTGTGGATGGCATCTTATGGCCAGCCACATTGGCTGGTGGTACTGATTTTTGTTATGGGCACGGTGCTGATGCGCTCTGCCGGTTGTGTGATGAACGACTTGGCAGACCGTGATTTTGATGGTCATGTGGAGCGCACCAATAAGCGGCCGCTGGCCACCGGCGAGGTTTCCGTGAAAGAGGCACTGGCTTTGGCGGCGGTGCTGAGCCTGCTGGCTTTTGGTTTTGTGCTTTTCCTCAACAAGCTGACCATTATGCTTTCCTTCGCGGCTTTGTTCCTTGCGGCAACTTATCCTTTCACCAAGCGTTTTCTTGCCATTCCCCAGGCTTACTTGGGTATTGCCTTTGGTTTTGGTATCCCCATGGCATTTGCTGCGATCACTGATCAGGTACCGCTGATTGCCTGGGAGTTGTTGCTGGCGAATATTTTCTGGTCTGTGGCTTACGATACCGAGTATGCGATGGTGGACAGGGAAGATGACCTGAAGATAGGAATACGTTCATCGGCGATCTTTTTCGGGCGTTTTGATGTGGCGGCTATCATGTTTTGCTACGCCATGACTTTATCGCTACTGGCTTATGTCGGCTGGCAATTGCACTTGCACTGGTTTTATTACGGAGGCTTGCTAGTCGCAGTCGGTATTGCGGTTTACCACTATTTTTTAATCAGGACGCGTGAGCGGCAGGCTTGTTTCAAGGCCTTTTTGCACAATAACTGGCTGGGGGCAGCCGTGTTTGTCGGACTATTGTTCAGCCAGTATCACCAACTGATTGAAAAAATATGGAAATAAAGCCACATTCTGTTTGACAAGTAATCCGGCGTTGACATAGAATCGCCGTCTTAATTTTTTCAGCGATTACAGATAGTCAGATGAAAACCTTTTCTGCAAAAGCGCACGAAGTAAAGCGCGACTGGTTCGTAGTAGATGCTACTGATCTGGTGCTGGGCCGTTTGGCCAGCGAAATTGCCCACCGTCTGCGTGGCAAGCATAAAACCATTTACACACCGCACGTAGATACGGGCGATTACATCGTGGTGATCAACGCCGACAAGATCAAGGTAACTGGTAACAAGGCTGGTGACAAGCAGTACCACCGCCACTCCGGTTATCCAGGCGGTATTTCCACCACTACTTTTGCCAAGATGCAAGACCGTTTCCCAGGTCGCGCACTTGAGAAGGCTGTTAAGGGCATGTTGCCTAAGGGTCCTCTGGGTTACGCTATGTTCCGCAAGATGAAAGTCTATGCTGGCCCTAAGCATGATCACGCTGCCCAACAGCCACAACCTTTGACAATTCAAAGCCAAGCGTAAGGATAGACGATGATTGGTAAATACAACTATGGCACTGGCCGCCGCAAGAGCTCGGTAGCACGTGTATTCCTGAAGTCCGGCAATGGCAATATCGTTGTGAACGACAAGCCAGCTGATGAGTACTTCTCCCGCGTGACTTCCCGCATGATCGTGCGTCAACCACTGGAACTGACCAGCAACGAAGCTAGCTTCGACATTCTGGTTAACGTAGTCGGTGGTGGTGAATCCGGTCAGGCTGGTGCAGTTCGTCACGGTATCACCCGCGCACTGATCGACTATGATGCTGCTTTGAAGAGCGCATTGTCCAAGGCTGGTTTTGTGACTCGCGATGCACGTGAAGTTGAACGTAAAAAAGTTGGTTTGCGTAAAGCACGTCGCCGTAAGCAATTCTCCAAGCGTTAATTCATACGCTTATGGACTATCAAAAAAAGCCGCTTTTGCGGCTTTTTTTGTTTCGACACTTGTTTTTGTTACTATTGACCGGATATTGGCTGATATTCGGCTGGGCCCAATTTGGTAATGGAAGAATGAAAAAGATAAAAGTAGGCATCGTTGGTGGTACAGGTTATACCGGTGTGGAATTGCTGCGCTTGCTGGCGATTCACCCTGGTGTGGAACTGTCGGTGATTACCTCGCGTGGCGAAGCTGGTCTGCCTGTGGCAGATATGTTTCCCAGCTTGCGTGGCTATGTAGATTTGCCGTTTTCTGACCCAGCCACAGTGGATCTTGGCAGTTGTGATCTGGTGTTCTTTGCTACGCCTAACGGTATTGCCATGCAGCAAACCAGAGAGTTGCTTGCCAAGGGCGTGCGGGTGATCGACCTGGCGGCGGATTTCCGTATCAAGGATATTCCGACCTGGGAAAAATGGTACGGTATGACACATGCTTGCCCGGAGCTGGTGGCGGATGCAGTTTATGGTTTGCCCGAGATCAACCGTGACAAGATCAAGGCTGCTCAATTGGTGGCAAATCCGGGCTGTTACCCAACCGCAGTGCAACTTGGCTTTATGCCGCTACTGGAAGCTGGAGTAGTCGATATCAATTACCTGATTGCCGATGCCAAATCCGGCGTGAGTGGTGCTGGCCGCAAGGCAGAGGTGCATACACTCTTTGCAGAAGCGGGTGATAACTTCAAGGCTTACGGTGTAGCCGGGCACAGGCATTTGCCTGAAATCAGTCAGGGCTTGGGTTTGATGGCGGGCCACAAAGTTGGCCTCACTTTTGTGCCGCACCTGACGCCCTTGATTCGTGGTATCCATGCCACGCTGTATGCCAGATTGACCAAGGATGTAGATTTGCAGGCATTGTTTGAGCAGCGTTATGCCGATGAGCGTTTTGTCGATGTATTGCCCAAGGGCGCACATCCGGAGACGCGCTCTGTGCGCGGCTCCAACCAGTGTCGGATTGCCGTACATCAACCACAAGGCAGCGATACCGTGGTGGTGCTTTCTGTAATTGATAACTTGGTGAAAGGTGCCGCTGGCCAGGCAGTGCAAAACATGAACATCATGTTTGGCTTACCGGAGACGCAGGGGCTGCAAGTTGTGCCGCTACTGCCATAGACGCAATCCATGAGACCAGTCGCCCGTAAATTCAAGCGCCACTTTGGCGCAACAGCCAAGCATGTGGCGGTGCACACTAAGCAACCGTGGTATTGGCGGCTGTTTATGGCTGCCTTGCTGGTGTTGGTTGGCTACATGATTGCCTATGCGGAACTTTCTGGTGGCGATTTTGGCAATCTTAGCGACCGCCTGCAGATGCTGGAGCAGCAAAATCAGGATTTGCAGGGTCGTCTGGTACGAAGTGATCGCCAGTTGCAGGTTGAAGTTGCGGCGCAAAACAATCTTGCCAAGGAGTTGGCCAAACTGCAGGATGAGGACATGCGCTTGAAAGAGGATGTTGCTTTCTATCAAAATATCCTCAATGAAAGCAAATCGCCTAGCGAATTAAAGCTCCAGAGTTTCAAGCTGTCTAATAGCAACACGGGTGGCCAGTATGTCTACCAGATACTGCTGATGCAGACCGGGCGACAGGAAAAAGCCGTGCAAGGAACATTGAAGTTGGTATTGAGTGCAGTGCAGGATGGCAAACCTTTGCAGGTGTTATTGAGCGATGATGCCACTGCTACGCAAGCGTTGAAGGTCAATTTCAAGTACTATCAGCGGCTGGAAGGCACATTTACTGTGCCGGAAGGCTTGGTGCCGCAGATGGCCGAAGCCACTTTTTATGAGCTGGGCAGCAGTCAGCCGAAACTTAGCCTGAGGGCCAAGTTTCCGGAATAGTCGATCCCTGATTAACGATTTCTGAACCAAGGATGAGCATGTTTACAATCAACCGTAACAAACCACAAAACCGTATTGACACCCTGATCGGGGCAGAAACCAGTGTGCAGGGCGATATACGGTTCAAGGGTGGCTTGCGGGTTGATGGCAGCATACGTGGCAATGTGACGGAAGACCCCTCAACACCTTGTACACTGGTGCTGAGCGAGAATGGCACCATAGAAGGTGCTGTGACAGTTTCCAAGATTGTCATCAATGGCAAGGTACTTGGCCCGGTTCGGGCCAGCCAATACCTTGAACTACAAACCAAATCCAGAGTCACTGGGGATGTACATTACAAATCTTTGGAAATGCATACCGGTGCAGTGATTGAAGGAAAACTGATTTATCTGGGGGAGGCGGCTGAAGCTACAGCTGACCCATTGCTTGTGGATAAAGATTGACCCGCAAGCCAGCCGGCAGGATAATGAATTATTAATAGATTGAAGGAGTTAAACATGAACGCTGTAACAGAAATGCCTAGCCCATTGGTCTTTACAGACAACGCGGCAAAAAAGGTGAAAGAATTGATTGATGAAGAAGGCTCTCCAGACCTCAAGCTGCGCGTGTTCGTCAGCGGCGGCGGATGTTCCGGTTTTCAGTACGGCTTTACCTTTGAAGATACTGCCAACGATGACGACACCACTGTCGACAAGGATGGTGTGACCCTGCTAATCGACCCGATGAGCCTGCAGTATCTGATGGGTGCAGAGATTGATTATCAGGACAGCCTGCAAGGCTCCCAGTTTGTGATTCGTAACCCGAACGCGACAACCACCTGCGGCTGTGGCTCTTCTTTCTCAGTTTAAGCAGATCAATTGTCAATAAAAAAGGAGCTTTAAGCTCCTTTTTTATTTTCCGTGACTTTCTTAGCGTTTATCTATAGATACAAACTCGCGTCTGGTCGAGCCTGTGTATAGCTGGCGCGGACGGCCTATCTTGGCTTCTGGATCAGAAATCATTTCATTCCATTGTGAGACCCAGCCTGCTGTTCTGGCCAATGCAAAAATGGCGGTGAACATCGAATTGGGAATACCCATGGCGCGCATCACGATCCCTGAGTAGAAGTCGACATTTGGGTACAGGCGTCGACTGACGAAATATTCGTCTTCCAGTGCAATCTGTTCCAGTTTCAATGCGAGTTTGAACATTGGATCGTCATGCAGGCCTAGTTCATCCAGAACCTGATGGCAGGTTTCGCGCATAATGGCGGCGCGTGGGTCCATGTTGCGATAAACGCGGTGACCAAACCCCATCAGTCGGAAAGAATCACTTTTATCTTTGGCGCGGTTGATGAACTCGCCGATACGACTTACATCACCAATCTCTTCCAGCATCTTCAATGTGGCTTCGTTAGCGCCACCATGTGCTGGGCCCCACAGAGAGGCAATGCCGGCGGCTACACAAGCAAACGGATTGGCGCCACTGGAACCGGCCAAGCGTACAGTTGAAGTTGAGGCATTCTGTTCATGATCTGCATGTAGGATAAGGATACGATCAAAGGCTTTGGCTAGCACCGGGTTAGGTTCATAATCTTCACAGGGTGTTGCAAACATCATATGCATGAAGTTTTCCGCATAGTTGAAGCGGTTCTTCGGATACATGAAGGGTTCACCCAGATTGTACTTGTAGCTCCAGGCCGCAATCGTCGGTACTTTTGCTAACAAGCGGTAAGCAGAAATCTCGCGGGATTTCTGATCGCGTACATCAAGCGCATCGTGATAAAAAGCGGACATGGATCCGACCACGCCAACCATGACGGCCATCGGGTGAGCATCGCGGCGGAAGCCGCGGAATACGTTGGTTAGCTGATCGTGCAGCATGGTGTGTTGCATGATCTTGGTTGTGAATTGCATTTTCTCTTCTGCATTTGGCAGTTCGCCATACATCAGCAGGTAAGAAACCTCCAGAAAATCACAGTTCTGTGCCAGTTGTTCAATCGGGTAGCCGCGGTAATAAAGCAGGCCAGCCTCGCCATCTATGAATGTGATATCCGAGCTACAGGAAGCGGTAGACAAGAAGCCTGGGTCGTAGGTAAAAATCCCGTGTTTTCCCAGATTGCGAATATCGATCACATCGGCACCAAGATTGCCGGAAAGGATGGGAAGTTCGATAGGTGCGCTGCCGTCATCTAATGTCAGCGTTGCCTTGGTTGGTTTTTTCATATTCATGTATATCTTTAAATATTAAATGGTGACCTGGGGTCAGGAAGCATAAACCGCACCCAGCACACGCAGTCCACGTGCGCCAGTGACGGCAGGCAGATTGCCGGGTTGCTGCAGTATGGTCTGGCGTGCCAGCCATGCAAATGCTGCGGCTTCAACCCAGTTCACAGCTATACCTAATTCATCTGTAACCCCGATTTTCACAGGATGCAACAAATGCTGCAAGCATTGAAATAGTGCATGGTTGTGTGCACCGCCGCCACAAAGGTAAATTTCCTCAGTATGTGGGCAATAATCGCGAATGGCATTGCTTATCGTCAGTGCAGTAAATTCAAGCAGGGTGCGTTGTATATCCTGCGCTTGATGATTTTCAACAAACTGTTGCAACCATGAGAGATTAAACAAATCGCGCCCCGTACTTTTGGGCGGTGGTAATTGGAAATAAGGGTGCGTGGTCCATTTTTCCAGCAAGGCGGGAATGAGTTTGCCGCTAGCTGCCCATTCTCCGTCTTGGTCATAAGGCTTACCAAAGTGTTTATTGCACCAAGCATCCATGAGCATATTGCCTGGTCCAGAATCAAAGCCAATCACCGTGCCAGTTGCTGGCAGATAGCTGAGATTGGCAATACCACCAATATTCACGATAACGCGGTTCATCCGAGGGTTGGCAAAAACACCGTGATGAAAAGCCGGTACCAGCGGTGCGCCTTGCCCGCCTGCAGCAACATCACGGCTGCGGAAATCAGCCACCACCTTAATGCCTGTTAGTTCTGTCAGTAATGCGGGATTGCCTATCTGCATGGTAAATCCGAGCTCAGGTCTATGCCGTATGGTTTGGCCGTGAGAGCCGATTGCAGTTATTTGTTGCTTATCAATGCTGGCCTTTTGCAGGAGCTGATTTACAGTCTGAGCGTATAGTTCAGCCAATTGATTGCTGAGTAAGGCCGTATTTTCCAGTTCGTTATGACTGGGGTGCTGCAATTCCAACAGGGCAGCGCGCAAGGCCGGGTTATATGGCAGTGAGTGGGTGGCTATGATTTGCGGCTGATTTGCGGAAAAATCAAGCAACGCTGCATCGATACCATCCATGCTGGTACCGGACATCAGGCCGATAAAAAGGGGATTGCTCACTATTCCAGTGAGGCGAGGTTACTTGCGCTCAGTAGGCTTAATTGTGCAGTCAGCATTGCACTGCGAGCTGCAAAATCAGCCTTGTATTTAGGATCAATTGGTAATGCTGTAGGCAAGGCAACTTTCAGTGGATCGCGCTGTTGACCGTTAAGCAGGAATTCATAGTGTAGATGTGGTCCGGTTGCCAAGCCGGTCATGCCTACAAAACCAATAATCTCGCCCTGAGCCACTTTCATGCCCCGTTTAATGCCGGGGGCAAAACGAGAGAGGTGTCCGTAAACCGTACTGATGTTATTGGCATGCTTGAGCACAATCACATTGCCGTAACCACCTTTTACACCTGCAAATTCTACAGTGGCATCACCGGAAGCCTTGATGCGAGTGCCGACAGGGGCAGCATAATCAACGCCCTTGTGAGCACGCATGGTTTGCAGAATGGGATGGAATCTACCAAGGCTGAAGCCTGAGCTAATGCGGGAAAATTCAAGCGGTGAACGCAGAAAAGATTTATGCAGGCTACGGCCTTCTGGAGTGTAGTAGCTGGATTGACCTTCTGGGTTGCGATAAAGCACTGCACGGTAGGTCTTGCCATTATTGATGAACTCGGCTGCAAGTACTTGTCCGGTTCTTACCAGATTGCCTTGATTGTAGTTTGCCTCGTAAAGCACCACGAGCTTGTCACCGCGGCGCAGATCGCTATGGAAGTCGACATCGGAAGAAAAGATTTCTGCTACTTGCAGTGCAATCTGGTCGGGAATATCGGCTTCATCAGTAGCACCAAACAATGAGCTTTTGATTTCGGCCGACTTTAATACCGTGCGCGATTCCAATACTAGATCGTTTGTTTGTGCCTGATATCCGCTGTTTGTGCGTTGAATGACCAGCGTCTTCGAAGTTTCAAGTTGATATTCCAGCTTGAGCAGATCGCCATCCTGATTAGTTTGGGCTTGTATATTGCGACCCGGTCTTAATTGAGAGGCCAAAGCGCTAGCCTCCGGGTTTCGGCGCAGAAAATCGAGCGCTTCTGCATTACGGATATTGAGTCGAGACATCAGGCTTGAAAGAGTGTCATCGCGTCTAACTTGATCCATCTGCCAGTAACTCTGATCGTTTTCGCCATTCAGTGCGAGCGATTCAGCAGCTGCAGGAATGGCAACTTCTTCAACAATAGTGGAGATAGGAATGTTTTGAGTTGAAGTTTGCGGAGCAATACCAAAAGCGGTAATGATGCCAAACAATGGGATGCTGGAAATGGCTAGTAGCCAGCGCAACTTAAGCTTTTGTTCTTTAAAAGCAGGTTTTTGCGCTAAACTACTTGGTTTGGAAATCAGCTCGCCTTGCTGCATTCATCTACTCAAAAATATGGACTTGGATTGGATGCTAACAGAAAACCACTATATGGTGAAGGCGAAATTCTGGCTTGAAAGACAATAAGGTATGGCATCAATAGAAGACAACTTAGCCCTCATCAAACGAGGCAGTGATGAACTGCTGATAGAGCAGGAACTGATAGAAAAGCTCAAACTCGGCAAGCCGCTGCGTGTTAAAGCGGGCTTTGACCCGACGGCACCAGATTTGCATCTTGGGCATACTGTATTGCTAAATAAGTTACGTCAGTTTCAGGATCTTGGTCATCAAGTATTTTTTCTGATTGGTGATTTTACCGGCATGATTGGCGACCCAACAGGCAAGAGTGCTACTCGCCCACCTTTGACTGCAGAGCAGGTACAAGCGAATGCTGCGACTTATGCCGAGCAAGTGTTCAAGATACTGAAGCCAGACCAAACGGAAGTGGTCTTCAATTCCAAGTGGCTGAATGACCTGGGCGCAGCTGGCATGCTCAAGCTTGCCGCCAGCCATACTGTTGCCCGCATGTTGGAACGCGACGATTTTGCCAAACGATATAAAGGTAATCAGCCGATTGCCATTCATGAGTTCCTCTATCCTTTATTGCAGGGC
>CAYXMC010000040.1:0-9872 GCA_964466095.1 uncultured Methylophilaceae bacterium
TTCGATTTCAGCCTTGGGCGTCAGTGCAGCCACAGAGTCCACTACAACAATATCAACAGAGCCGGAACGTACCAGCATGTCGGCGATTTCAAGCGCTTGTTCGCCTGTGTCTGGTTGCGAGATCAACAGCTCGGGCACGTTGACGCCCAGCTTGGCAGCGTATTGTGGGTCCAGCGCGTGTTCCGCGTCGATAAATGCGGCCACACCACCCAGTTTTTGCATTTCTGCAATCACGGATAAGGTCAGTGTAGTTTTACCTGAAGACTCAGGACCGTAGATTTCGATAATGCGGCCGCGTGGCAGGCCGCCTATGCCGAGAGCGATATCAAGGCCCAGCGAGCCGGTGGATACAGCCTGAATGTCGTTTTCCACCTCGGCATCGCCCATACGCATGATGGAGCCTTTGCCGAATTGCTTCTCGATTTGCGAGAGCGCTGCTGCCAGTGCTTTGCTTTTATTCTCGTCCATGTGTTTTTTGCCCTTGTTGATGTGGTGTTCGCGCCAGGCGATAAAGCCTGCAATTATTTCATAAATCAGTACTTAAAGTAAGTTCGAGCAGCCCTTCTAGCGCAGTTTTTGCCGATTGCAAACGCACTCGTGTACGGTCGCCAGAGAAGCGGTGAACGCTGGTACGCAGACGCCCGTCAGTGTCGGTCCAGGCAAAGCAGACAGTGCCTACCGGTTTTTCTGCAGAGCCGCCATCCGGCCCGGCAATCCCAGTGATGGAAGCAGCAATTTGCGCCTGACTATGTTTAACTGCGCCTGTCGCCATTTCGCAAGCAGTCTGTTCGCTGACAGCACCGTACTGCAGCAGGGTTTGTGCGGAGACGCCTAGCATCTCGTTCTTGGATTTGTTGCTATAGGTGACAAACCCGCGGTCAAACCACATAGAGCTACCGGGAATCTCGGTCACGATACTGCTCACCAAGCCACCAGTGCATGATTCTGCCAATGCAAGCTTCCAGCCCCGGTTTTTCAGGGCCAGCCCTAATTCAACCGCCAGATTCAATAATTCAGCGTCAGCCATAGCAGCACTTTCAAAACGATGATCGCGTAGATAGCAGCCAGCAAGTCATCAAACATCACACCAAAGCCACCTTTGAGCCGCGCATCACACTGACGTATCGGGAAGGGTTTCCAGATATCGAACAGGCGGAACATGCCAAACGCTACCAACCACCAAGCCCAGTGATGCGGGGTAAACTCCAGCACCAGCAGCATGGCAATAATCTCATCCCAGACTATCCCGCCATGGTCTGACACGCCCAAGGCCTTGCCAGTTTTGTCGCAGATGGCGATGCCGGTAAAAAAACCTACCAGTATCACTGTGTAATGCACGATTTCAGGCGCCAGCATGAGTAGCCCGAATAATGGCAGTGCTACCAGTGTGCCAAAAGTGCCGGGCGCTTTGGGGCTTAATCCGGCACCAAAACCCAGCGCCAGAAAATGCGCTGGATGGCTGAGTAATAATTGACGGTCAGGCGAAGTGGTCATAACCCTGGCTGTTGAAATGGAGTGGTTCCTGTTGATGGTACACCTTGGCCTGATAAACGCCATCAGTAGCGTTGATGGTGCGGCCGATACGGGTAAGTTTAAGGCCAAGCGAACGGCTGATTCCCATCATTTTGGCGTGTTGATCAGGTGCCGTGGTAAAGCACAATTCATAGTCATCGCCGCCCGCCAGCACCATGGCTTGTACAGCCTGCTGATGCAAGCGAGAGCTTGCAATCTCTGATACTGGCATGGCTTCCAGCTGCAATTCTGCCGCAAGGCCAGACTGTTCCAGAATATGCCCGAGGTCGGCCAATAAACCATCCGAAATATCAATCGCACTGTGCGCAATCCCACGCAGTGCCAACCCTAGTGCTACTCGTGGCTGCGGCTCTTCCAGTGCGCGCCTGCAGCTGCTCAGCTCGGCTTCAGTGAGTGTTTGCTTACCTTGCATGGCAGCCAGTGCCAGCGCTGCATCGCCTAGGTTGCCTGACACCCAGATATCATCGCCAGCCTGCGCGCCGCTGCGCTTGATGGCTTGACCCGTTGGCACTTCCCCCATGATCTGTACACTGATGCTGAGAGGCCCGCGTGTGGTATCACCGCCTATCAGGTCTACATTGAATTTTTCTGCACAGGCAAACAGGCCTCGGCTGAATTCACTCACCCACGCTTCATCCGGCTTGGGCAGCGCGATAGCCAGTGTCGCCCAGCGTGGTTGGGCGCCCATGGCAGCCATATCAGAGATATTCACAGCCATTGCCTTCCAACCCAGTTTGTTAGGAGAGACATCCTCGAAAAAGTGAGTCCCTGCTACCAGCATATCCACTGATATCGCCAGTTCCATTCCCGGCGCAAGCTTGATCAGCGCAGCATCATCCCCAATGCCCAGTTCTGCTTGTGGTGTGCTGCGGGTGAAATAGCGGGCGATCAGGCCAAACTCATTCGGCATTCGGGCTTGGTCTTTGTGCAGATTTTGGGCGGAAGGATTTAACAATCTCTTCACGGGTTTCGATATACGGCGCGCCTATCAGGTCTAGGCAATAGGGCACTGCGGAAAAAATACCGTGTACCAGCTGTTTGCCGCTATCGTCCTTCAGGCCTTCCAGCGTTTCCTTGATCGATTTTGGCTGCCCCGGCAGATTGATGATCAGGCTGTTTTTGCGAATGACAGCGACTTGTCGAGAGAGGATGGCAGTGGGAACGAAGTGCAGGCTGATCTGGCGCATCTGTTCCCCAAAGCCCGGCATTTCCTTGTCGCCTACTGCCAGTGTGGCTTCCGGCGTCACATCGCGCAGGGCAGGGCCAGTGCCGCCGGTAGTTAGCACTAATGAGCAGCCTTCGTGGTCTACAAGATCGGCCAGTGTTGATTCGATATCTGCACGTTCATCCGGGATCACGCGAGCAATCGATTCCCAAGGGTTAAGCAAGGTCTTGTCCAGCCATTCCTTTAGACTGGGAATCCCTTTGTCTTCATATACGCCAGTCGACGCGCGGTCGCTGATGGAGACCAGGCCGATAGTGATCTTTTCTAGACTCATTTGAATTGTTTTGCCTGATTGGTTGTCAGTGAAAAAGTGGTCATATCATAACATTCTGCACCGCCACGATTATCAACGTATTTGAATCGAGACACTTTTGAGGGAGATACCCATGCAACGCGTCCTATCCATCTTCATGGCCATTTTGCTGGCTGCCTGTTCATCCGCTGGTGGTATCAAGCAATCGGCTCCCAGTCAGGCGGCAACATCCACCAACCCGTATACCAACGCCTATCAACCTCTGGAACGCCAGAATGTTGCTTTGTCTCCAGACCCGACAGGCCCCAAGCTGTATCGTGGCAATGACAAAAATCGCGACAATAACCGCATGCTGGTCAAAGGTTTCGACATGCTGGGCTACTCCAATTTTCAAGGCAATGATGTTTCGCCAGACAAGGCGCTGGAACATGCCCGCATGATCAAGGCTGATCTCGTGCTGCTATATACCCGTGTTTCCAGCACTACTCCTTCCAGCGTCAAAATCCAGCAAATGCGCGATCAGGCTAAAAACGCGAAGGATGGCAAAGTCGATATACAGGAAGATGAGCCGCGCTACTCCTACTACGCTTCATTCTGGGTGAAACTGGCCCCGCCAGTGATCGGCATGCATGTTGAAGGCTTGCCAGCCAGCTCCAACAAGCAAGGCTTGAAAGTGCTGGCAGTGGTAGAAGGCTCTCCGGCAGACAAGGCAGGCTTGAAAGAGAACGATATCATCAAGAAAATCGGTGACATTACAATACTGAAAACAGCTTCTCTGGCTGAAGTCGTCAAGCAGTATCAAGGCAAAACTGTACCGGTAGTGTTTGAGCGCAATGAAGAGACAGTACGCCAAGAAATGACGCTCAATCGTAAGCAATAAGGCTTTTGCTAGAATGTATTTTCATCCTGCTAGAAGAACATGAACAATGGAAGCCATACTGCAAAAATACCAGGGCCAGCTCCCCACAGCCGATTTACTGATTGAACTGGTGGCCGAAATACGGCCACCCCGTGCCAGCCAGCAGCAACAGGCGGTCAATGCCATACAGGCTTTATGCCACCTGTTACACCGAGAGGCGGCCTACGCAGATTTGTTGCGCTTATCCGTCATGACGCTACTCGGGCAGCGCAAGCCTGTATCCTTGTTCGTAGATTCCGGTATCCAGCCCAATACCGGTTTTTTCAGCGAGATGCGCCGTCGCATCGGCCACAAATTGCTGCCCGAGGATTTGAATCCGCTTTATCTGAAAGACCTGTTTTCCAGCATCTTCAGCCATACCAGCGATGAGCTTTGGGTGCAGGCAGTGCCAGATGCTGTGTGGCTGGAACTGGTCGAGGCAATTGCATTCAGTCACAGCCCCGTAGAATTGCAGCAACAGAGCTTGCAGGGATTGATGGATGCAGCACAAGTACTCTCTTACCGCTTGTCCGCTTCTGGTCTGGAGCCAGAGCTATTGCGTAATTATCCAGAGCTGGAAGATCACGCTTCGCCGTTCATTACACAAAATGTGGAGCTGAAGAGTTATCTTGAGAACAGTGATCAGCATCAGGACGCGCTGAAGCATATTCTGGTGATGCTGGATCAATGTCAGCAGGTAATTGCCAAGATACGGCGCAACAGTTCGCAAACCGGCACCAGTATCAACCTCACCTTCCTTTTGCAGCGCATGACCCAGCAAATCAAGCGGCTGACCATACTGCTGGCGATGATAGATCGGCTGAAAGCTGGCCAGAGTTGCAATGATTTGGCCGTGATGCTTTTCAAAACGCTGGTGATGGCGGAATGCCATAAAAACGATGTAGGCCAGCATTGGCGCGAAAACATGGAGTTGCTCGCCCTGCGGGTGACTGAAAACGCCAGCCGTACAGGCGAGCATTACATCACCGAGACACGCAGCGAATACTTTGCACTGATGCGCTCAGCCATGGGCGCGGGCCTGATTGTCGGCGTCATGGCCATGATCAAGATCATCACAGCGGGCAAGCATTACGCCCCGCTGACCGAGGCTATCTTTTTCAGCCTCAATTATGGCTTGGGGTTTGTGCTCATCCACATGCTGCATTTCACGGTGGCTACCAAGCAGCCAGCCATGACTGCCGCAGCGATTGCCGCCACCATTGATGCTGGAGATGGCAAGACCAAAGACCTGAACAAGCTCGTTAAAATTATCGCGCAGACCATACGTAGCCAGACCATCGCCATTATCGGCAATGTCTCTATAGCTGTGCCCATGGCCATGCTCATCGCCTGGCTGGTGTTTACTTTCACCGGTCAGCATTTTGTCAGCGTGGATAAAGCTCATCACCTGCTGGCCGATATAGACCCTATTCATAGCGGTGCATTGATTTACGCTGGCGTGGCCGGTGTTTGTCTGTTTCTGTCTGGTCTGATCGCCGGCTATCACGACAATATCGCCATCTACAACCGTATCCCGCAGCGGCTGAAAGCACTGGGCTGGTTGCAGAAGTTGCTGGGCAAACCAAGGTTGGAGCGAGTCGCCAACTATGTGGAAAACAACCTGGGTGCCTTGGCAGGCAATTTCTACTTTGGCTGTCTGCTTGGCGGCATGTCCGGCCTCGGGGTCTTGCTTGGCTTGCCGATTGATATACGCCACATTGCCTTTTCCTCTGCCTTTGTCGGTTTTTCCTTCTTCGGGCTGGATTTTGACATCAACCTGCACATGGTGCTGCTGGCGGTGTCCGGCGTATTGCTGATAGGTACGGTGAACTTGCTGGTGAGCTTTAGTCTGGCGCTCTATGTGGCGATGAAGTCGCGCAAGCTCAGCTTTGCTCAGTGGCGGCAGCTGATCGGCCTTTTATTGAGACAGGTGCTCAAGCAGCCACGGGATTTCTTCCTGCCCCCCAGAAAATCGGCAGAGACCAATCCCGATGCAAGCGGGGCTGGTCATTAGGATTGCTAGTCTTCTGCGTCCAGAGATTCATCTTCATCCGCTTGGCCGGATGAGGTGATCTCGCGCAGCAGCTTGAAAAGTTCGCGGCTGCTTTTGGGCGGCTTGTTGGCAGCCTGTTCGCGCTTGGCGTTTCTTATCAGGGTGCGTAGCTGCTGAATGTCTGCATGCGGGTATTGGCCAATAAACTCGGAGACCACTTTTTCATCAGCCAGCAGGCGTTCGCGCCAGCGTTCCAGTTGGTGGAAATAGGCATTTTCTGCGGTATGTTTGCCATCCCAGCGCTGTAGCTGTTCAACAATGGGCGCGGTATCCACTTCACGCATCAGCTTGCCTATGTATTGCATCTGGCGGCGGGTGGCGCCATTGGAGGTAATACGTTTGGCTTCGTTGATGGCGTCCAGCAGGTTTTCCGGCAGGTTGAGCTTGGCAAGTTTATCCTTGGAAAGCCCAACCAGGGTCACGCCCAAGTCTTGCAACTCTTCCATGGCGGCCTTGAGTTTGGTCTTGCTGATGGGTTCCAGAGAGTCTTCTTCGATATCTGGGGTATCGGCGGTCTTATTCGGTTTCATGCTGAGGTATGATAGCAGCTTTTGTGATTTACCCTGAACGAGCGATTAACAATGAGTGAAAACCGGTTTACCTATTCTGCTGATGAATTGAAGGAAATGAGTACCCAAGTGCTGCGTTTGGCGCGTGATGCAGGGGCCTCGGCTGCAGAAGCAGAAGTAAGCCTGGGGTTTGGGCAAAATGTTTCCGTGCGCATGGGCGAAACCGAAACCATAGAATACAACCGTGACAAGGGTGCTTCTGTGACTGTCTATTTTGGCCAGAGTCGCGGCCATGCCAGCACTTCTGATCTCAGCCCCCAAGCCTTGTACGATACAGTAGCTGCCGCCTGTAACATCGCTCGTTACACCGCGCAGGACGAGTATTGCGGCCTGGCTGATCCAGCATTGATGGCGAAAGACATTCCCGATCTGGATTTGCATCACCCATGGGATATTTCTGTCGAGCAGGCGATTGATCTTGCCAAGGCCTGCGAATCCGCCGCGATGGACGTGGATGAACGCATCAACAATTCTGAAGGTGCTTCGGTTTCTACCCACGAAGGCCTGTTTGCCTACGCCAATACCAATGGCTTTGTCGGCGGCTATGCCAGCTCGCGCCATGGGGTTAGTTGCTCCGTGATCGCCGAGCAGGGCGATGCCATGCAACGCGATTACTGGTACACCACAGCGCGTGCTGCGCAGGATCTGGATACCGCTCAACGTGTTGGCCAGATCGCAGGAGAGCGTACGGTGCGCCGTTTGGGCAGCAAGGCCATCAAAACCATGCAAGTGCCTGTGCTGTTCGAGGCGCCGTTGGCTTCCGGTTTGATTTCGCACCTGATTTCAGCCATCTCTGGTGGCAGCCTTTACCGTAAATCTTCTTTCCTGCTCGATAGTCTGGGCAAGCAGGTGTTGTCATCGCATATCTCAATCACAGAAGACCCTTTCATTCCGCGCGGGCTCGCCAGCTCCGCGTTCGATAATGAGGGTGTCGCCACACAATCCAGAACTTTGGTCAAAGATGGCGTCCTGCAAGGCTATGTGCTTTCCAGTTATTCCGCGCGCAAGCTGGGCATGCAAACCACCGGTAACGCTGGCGGCAACCATAATCTGATCGTAAGCCATGGTGATCTGGATATGAACGGCCTGCTCAAAACCATGGGCACCGGTTTGCTGGTGACCGAGTTGCTGGGCCATGGCCTGAATATGGTCACGGGTGATTATTCCCGTGGCGCCGCTGGCTTCTGGGTGGAAAATGGTGTGATTGTGCATCCGGTGGAAGAGATCACCATCGCTGGCAACCTCAAGGAGATGCTCACGCAGATCGTCGCCATCGGTAACGATGTGCTGGTGCAAGGTTCCAAGCAGGTCGGTTCTATCCTCATTGAGCGCATGACGGTCGCGTCAGAGTAAGCGAATACAGGCAATAAAAAAGCCCGGGATTTCCGGGCTTTTTTATTGGGTGGCGATTATTGCCGATTACTTGGCTGCAGGTGCTGCCTTGTCATCGTCGTCATCGTCATCATCATTGCTGCCTTGAGCGGCATCACTGTCAGCAATCTGTGCAGCACGGCGTTGCAGGTAAGCATCACGCATGAATGCATAAGGGTCCAGCGCTGCTTCATCCAGCAAATCGCTAGCTGGCAGGTATTGCGCACGCTTGTCCAAGAATTTCACGATACGCAGCTGGTTGGCGTCACGTGCATCCTTGACGTAGGAGATAGGGTCAAATGCCACGGTATCTACAGCGAAACCGGCGGTGTCGCGCAGTGAGCTTGGGCCAAGGAAAGGCAGCACGATGTATGGGCCGCTACCCAAACCCCAGTAACCCAGAGTCTGACCGAAGTCTTCATTACGTTTTTCAATACCGTCCATGCTGGCTACATCAACCAGGCCGCCAATACCGAAAGTGCTGTTGATCACGAAACGGCCAGCGCCTTCAAACGCCTTGGCAAACTTGAATTGCAGCAGGTCGTTTACAGCAGAAGTGAATGTGGTCAGGTTGCTGAAGAAGTTGTTCACACCAGTGCGCACAGGGCTAGGTACCACTGCCTTGTAAGCGCCAGCAACAGGCTTGACCACAGCCTTGTCAGCTGTATCGTTGAATTTGTATATGCCGCGGTTAAGTCCCTCAAGCGGGTCTTTGTTAGCGTGGGTGGCACAGCCAGACAGCATAACTGTCAGAAAAATGCTGGCAATAATCCCTGTAGTCTTAGTACGCATGCGTTATTCCAATAGTGGTTTTGATTTATTTGGTATTTTTACTGACTTTTGAAGCCAGCAGTCGGTGCAACTGTAACCGAGCAGCTACTTTATGTCCACTCATTTGCCGGTTATATTGAGCTTGGCTTTCATGAATTATGACAAAAATGTAACGTAGTTCACAATCAATGTTGCAGTTTTACAACGGGCACCAAAATGAATATCACCCAGTTTTTTCTAGAGCAGCAAAAGCGCTTCCCGCAGGCATCCGGCGAGCTGACGCTGGTGCTGAACGATATCGCCAGCACATGTAAAAAGATCGCTGCAGCGGTTAATCAGGGTGCGCTGGCTGGCAACATGGGCGAAGTTGGCGCTATCAATGTGCAGGGCGAATCGCAAAAGCAGCTGGATGTGATTGCCAACCAGATTTTTCTGGAAAGCATGCTGGCCAGCGGCCATATTGCTGGCATGGCTTCAGAGGAAATGGAGCAGCCTTTTGAGGTGCCTGCTCAGGCACGGCAGCAGGGCAAATACCTGTTGTTGTTCGACCCGCTCGATGGCTCCTCCAACGTCAACGTCAATATCACCGTCGGCAGCATTTTCTCCATCCTGCGCACCGATTCACCCAATCCGCAGCTGGCGGATTATCTGCAAGCGGGCACGCAACAAGTCTGCGCCGGTTATGCGCTCTACGGCTCATCCATCATGCTGGTGTTCACCACCGGGCAAGGAGTCAATGGCTTTACGCTGGATCATCACTCCGGCGAGTTTCTGCTCACGCACCCGGATATCCAGATCGCGGGTGAAGCGCAGGAGTTTGCCATCAATATCTCCAATCAGCGCTTCTGGCAGCCGCCCGTGCAGCGCTATGTCAGCGAATGCCTGCTTGGTAAAACCGGCCCGCGCGGCAAGGATTTCAACATGCGCTGGGTTGGCTCCATGGTGGCAGAAGTGCATCGTATCCTCATGCGCGGTGGCGTATTCCTCTACCCGCTGGATAGCAAAAATCAGCCTAATGGTGGCCGCTTGCGGTTGATGTATGAAGCCAACCCCATGAGCTGGATAATCGAGCAGGCAGGCGGCGCAGCCTATACTGGCACGCAGCGCATTCTGGATTTAGCGCCTCAACAATTGCACCAGCGGGTGTCGGTGATTCTCGGCGCCAAGCACGAAGTGGCGTTGATAGCGGAATACCACGC